>NZ_JAESLH010000012.1:0-128603 GCF_017892545.1 Staphylococcus sp. GDY8P67P | reverse complement strand
GGGAAGTGTATTTTGGATTACCTGAGCTTCTGCTCATGCATAAGAACCACTAACCCAACAAGTTGGGAAGTGGTTCTTTATCATTTCTTAAACTTTTCATTCAATGCTTTTTCAACATGTTCTGGTACAAAATCGGATACATTAGCCTTATATGCAGCCACTTCTTTCACTACACTGGAACTAATAAAGGAATAATTTGTACTTGTCATCATGTACATCGTTTCTACATTACTATTTAACTTTTTGTTCATTGAAGTCAATCTCAATTCATATTCAAAATCGCTTACAGCTCTCAAACCTCTAATAATTGTTTGCGCACCAATTTCATCACAAAAATCTACAAGTAATCCATTAAAATGATGTACTGTAACATTATCAAGGTGTTTTACAGATGCTTCTATTAACTCAATGCGCTCATCGACTGAAAAAGTGCCCGACTTGTTGTTATTTTTCAAAACACAAATGTGCAATTCATCAAAGCGATCGGCACTCCTATCAATGATGTCAATATGACCATATGTAATTGGATCAAAACTTCCTGGAATCACTGCTTTAGTTGTAGACATTTTAATCTCCTTTTTCTAATAACAAAGTGTCTGTTAATCCATAGTGATATCTTTTAATCACATGAAATGATTTTGTATCAATCTCTTCTTTATGATTGAACTCACAAACGATAATACCATTTTCTTTTAATAAATTAAACTTTATAATTCCGTCTAACGCTTCATCAATTAATCCCTTATCATAAGGTGGGTCTAAAAATATAACATCAAATTGTATTTCTCTTTTTGAAAGTGCTTTAAGTGCTCTATCTGCATTATTTTTATAAACTTCCGCTTGTTCATCAATGTTTAAATGTTGAAGGTTCGCTTTGATAATTTTTATTGCTTTGAAATTTTGATCTACAAAAATCACTTTTTCCATTCCTCGAGACAATGCTTCAATACCCAAGGCACCACTTCCGGCAAATAAATCTAACCCAATGCCTGATACTTCGTGTAGACTGTTAAAAATTCCTTCCTTAACTTTGTCCATCGTAGGCCGAGTGTTACGACCTTCCATACTTTCTAGTGGTTTACTTTTATGGATTCCAGAAATCACTCTCATTGAGAAACACTTCCATTCTTTAAGTTATTTTTATATAATACATACTGCATGAAAGGAGGGGCAAAATGAAACAAGCCTTTATACAATTGGGCGAGGGCCTTACAGACTTATTTGAATTTACAACGCTCATTGAATACAATCACGCACGAATCGAGCATATCGTTTACTTCCACACCCCTACTTTTGATAAACAATTATCTTCAGTGGCTATTATTATGAAACCTACTCAAGGTCAACATTTTCAGGCGATGTATATTATGGTAAATGCAGTTAAATATCCGTATCCGCATTCGAATAAAAAATTCAATTTAATTAATGAACAAGCAGCACGCTTCAACATTGATGTGAAAGAAATTGATGTGCAACCACCCGAGCATTTTCATTCCAACAGTATTTATTTCAATTATTTAATCAGTGTATTGAGACTTCAACGATGGATACCACCATTACAATAGTCTTAAATAAAACAAAGTCACGTAGTTATATTTAAAGCTAATGTGACTTTGTTTGTTAATAAAAAATATTTAAATTTAATACAATCACGAAAATTCATGTTGTTCTTTTGGATACTCTTTTTTAAGATATTTATAAGGAGAACCTGCTATATGTTTTACATATTTTAAGTTCATCAGTTTGTTTACAATAGCGTCAGCCTCTTCTTCATTTATATACATAATAACATAACGTTGTAACTTATTCGTACTGACTATATGTCCAAATTTTCTAATTTGGCGTTCGTGTTTCATATGTTTTAAATATATAACTAAACTTGTTCTAGATACAATATTCATACTATCATCACTCCATTTATTAGCCACTTTATAATATCATGCCTAATTCTATTAATAAATAACAATTATTTTGAACAATAGCTAACATTTGCTATATTACTGTATATACTCAAATCAAGGAGGATTTGCGCATGACAACAATAAACAAATTAATAAAAGGTGCATTTTTAGGTACGGTTGGTTTAGTAGGTAGTGTTATTTTCTTTTCTAAATATAAAGCTAAACCTACGAACCAAGAAGTTCCAGCTTTTTTCTCTAAGCCTGCACCGTACATTTTCGCACATCGTGGTGGTATGGCAGTAAAACCTGAGCTAACAAAACTCGCATTTGACAATGCTTTATCACATCACGTAGACGGATTCGAAATTGACGTGAGATTGACTAAAGATCAACAATTAGTGGTTTTTCATGATGCAGATGTTGATCGTACAACAAATGGCTCTGGAAAAGTAGCAACACATACTTTAACTGAATTAAAACAACTAGACGCAGGTTATCATTTCAAGGATTTAAACGGCTCAACACCTTATCGTAATCATCCTGACGCTAAAATACTGACTTTTGATGAATTATTAACATTATATCCTAACACACTGATAAATGTTGATCTTAAAGATGATTCACAAAGTAATCTAGGTAAATTAGCACCTAAAATAATTTACGATATCATTGTTAAAAACCACGCGCAAAATCGAGTTTTAGTTACTAGTTTTCAAAGCGATCAAATTAATTTGTTCAAAAAAGAAAGCAACCATACAATAGCGATTGGCGCAAGCCAAAATGAAGTGGCAGAAGGCTTCTTAAAATTCAAATCAGGTTTAGGTAACACGTTTAAACCACAAGCACATACATTTCAAATGCCAGTGAATTTTAATGGTATTAAATTGACTTCTCCTAGATTTATTCAGTGGTTAAATGAACGTAACATCGTTCCAGGCTTTTATGGCATTAACAATTTAGATTTAATGAATGATTTAGTTAAAACTGGGGTGCATACGTTAGTCACTGATAGACCTGATTTAGCAGAACGTTTTAAAAACACCTATCGAAATAAATAATTATACAAAAGCTGGGTCACTACAAGTGCCCAGCTTTTATATGAATTAACACTACAGCGTTGATTTGCTATAAAGAACAGCTACAAGAACCACCTGTAGCACAACCACTTGCATCTTTTTGGAAAAATGGATTGCCAGTTTCTATCTTTACATTTTCAGATACAGCATAAGCTATTTTCACGATAACCTCATCTATTAAGTTTTGTAATGCAACCTCTTTTTGTTTGTAATCCATAACTACAGGTAGCATTTCATAAGCACGTTTACGTTTACGTGTTTCTAACATCACTTTTTGGTAATCTGGATGATATTTACCAAATCTCATGATTTCATCATATTGTTCTTTTGATTTTAAAAAGGCTTGATAGAGTAAATGTGCTTCATCGTTTTCTTGTAAATTTTGTTCTGCTTTTTTAAATGAATGATATAATCGTGAATCAAGTATTTTATCACTTAAATGCTCAATATCATCAAGAATATTCACCGTTTCTTCTGTTATCATAATAATCTCTCCTACTTATCTTCAATGAAAATAATTGTATAATATCCGTTTGACACTTCGCCGCCAACTTCATTGTATTTAGAATTTAACATCCTTGATCTATGAATATCAGAGTTTAACCAACTGTGGATTAAAGTTGGTACTTCGTTAAAATCATAACCCACATTTTGACTAGTGGAAACAAAAGAAATATTTTGTTCATTCAGCTTTTGTTTTAATGCATCTTCTGTGAATTCTACACTGTCAGTATCAATAGCTTCGTATAAATTGTATGATGCGATATGAGCTACGTCATTGTTGATTTTTAAAGGTTTTGCATCTTTTAATTTACGCATTTCATTAGTTATTTCATAAAGTGTCATCAATTGATTTGCATTCTGTTCATATGGTATTTTTTTATAATTATTTTTCACCTTTTTATCTTCTTGTGCAGTTATCATTTGATAAGGTTTAAATGCCATTAATGCTTCACTATCTAAATATCTTACACCTACGATTTCGTTAGCTTGTTGATCAATATATATTTGTGCATAAACATCATTAAATTTAATTAATGTCTGTGTTTTCATATCTGAATCAGAAAGTTCTATTTCATACGTTTTGCCATTAGCTTTAATCGTCGGTTCCGGATTGATACTGTACTTTTCGAAAACATGAGATGCATTGTCACCAATTTCTACCGGATTAGCGTTAGCATTTTTACCAGTGGCATACACAGATTTAATCTTATTTTTTTTAGTTGTTACAAGATAATATTGATCTTTTTGTTTAAAGACGTAGTTTTTAAAACCACCTTTATATGCATACACTCTATCAGCTTGTCCATAATTTTCAGTTAAATTATGTAAATCTTGTCCAATCCAAGTACCCACACCTTTTTTAAGCTTTGGATTTTCAACATTTGTTTTTGTGTTTCGAAAATCTTTATTTTGTGTTGTTTTTGACGTATCTTTATTAGGATTTTCTAAAACATCGAATTTCAAACGCGGTGAGTAAAATAAATAAATTATAAAACAAATCAATACTAATACACCAATAACTTTAATTATCAGTTTCTTCATCGCTCATCCACCTACATTATTCTTTGGTTTATTGTACATGTTTATAACAGATACAAGCAAGGCATGTCCTCAAATTTATTGATTTGTAATCATCCCTTTACATTTTCATCATAGATTATCTTAACACGACTTAATAGACAATAAAATTTTGGGTATAAAATAAATAAAGGGGTGACAAAAATGTCAATCATTCGTATTCACGGTGCGAAACAAAATAATTTGAAAGATATTTCCGTAGATATACCAAAACATAAAATTTCTGTATTCACTGGTCGTTCTGGTTCAGGTAAGTCATCATTAGTCTTCAATACAATTGCTGCCGAATCTGAACGTTTACTTAACGAAACATATTCTACATATATACAAAACCAATTAAAACAATATAGTAAACCAAACGTAGACTTAATAGAACACTTACCCGTAGCTATGATTATCAATCAAAAAAGATTAGGGGGAAATTCACGTTCAACTGTAGGTACAATTTCTGATATATATGCTTCAGTCCGTTTATTATGGTCACGTATCGGTACACCTTTTGTAGGATATTCTGATATCTTTTCTTTTAATAACCCAAAAGGTATGTGCGAAACATGCTCTGGCCTTGGATACATAGAAGATATTAAACTTAGAAGAGTTATTAGATTTTGAAAAATCTTTAAATGAAGATGCAATCCGTTTCCCTTCTTTCAGACCGGATAGTTGGCGTGGTAAACGTTATTTATATTCAGGTTTATTTGATAATGACAAGAAATTAAAGCATTATACTAAAGAAGAATTGGATACTTTGTTATACACGAAACCTACCAAATTGAAAAATCCTCCTGAAAACTGGCCAAAAACTGCAAAATTCGAAGGGCTGATTCATCGATTCAGACGTTCATTTTTATTAAATGATAATTTCGAAAAAAATAAATTCAAAAATGATATTGAAAGAGTTGTGACGTCACAAAAATGTCCGACATGTGATGGCAAGAGATTAAATCAAAATGTATTAAAATCTAAAATTAACGGCTTAGATATTGCTGATTTCACACACTTATCTATTGATGATGCGATGCATTTCATAAAAAAACTAGAATCTAGTAAAGCACAATTTATAATTAACCCTTTGCTAAAGCAATTAGAATCTCTTAGTTATATCGGTCTTAACTATCTTACTTTGGATCGTGAAACGAAGACCCTGTCAGGTGGAGAGTCTCAACGTATTAAACTTATCAGACATCTAAATAGTCCTTTAAGTGACCTAGTTTATATCATTGATGAACCGAGTGTCGGGCTACATCCTGAGGATATTCAAAAAATAAATGAAATTATTCAATCGCTTAAAAACAAAGGTAACACAGTTCTAGTTGTAGAGCATGACCCTGACGTTATCAAAATCGCTGATCACATCATAGATTTAGGACCTTATGCCGGAAAAAATGGCGGTGAAATTATTTTCACTGGTAGTTATTCTAGTCTGTTATCATCAAATTCTAGTACTGGACAAGCACTAAAGAAAAAACACAAATTAAAATCAAAAGTAAGACCAACTCATGCGTTTATTAACTTAAACCATATGACGCAAAACAATTTAAAGGATATTTCAGCGCGTATTCCTAAACATGCAATGACTGTGGTAACCGGTGTAGCTGGCTCTGGCAAGAGCACACTTATACACGGGGGCTTAAAAAATAATACTGATGCTATTATTATTGATCAAAAACCGGTGCACGCTTCAAGTCGTTCTCATTTATTAACATATCTTGATATATTTGAAGACGTTCGTAACTATTTCAGTAATCATACAGGCTTAAAGAAATCATTATTCAGTTACAACTCTGAAGGCGCTTGTCCTGAGTGTCATGGCAAAGGCGTGTTAAAAACTGAGCTTGCGTTTATGCCAGACTTCACTCAAATTTGTAATGTATGTGGAGGTAAAAGATATAAACCTGAAGTATTAAGTGCAACGATTGCAGGCTATTCAATAGCAGATATATTAAACTTAACGGTGGATGAAGCGTTAGATTTCTTCCATACAAATAGGTCTATTGCAGAACCTTTACAATCATTGAAGGCAACTGGCTTAAATTATATGAGTTTAGGTCAAACACTTGATACACTTTCTGGTGGTGAAATACAACGTGTTAAACTCAGCAAGTATTTAACACACACTGTAAGCGGCCATATCTTTGTATTTGATGAGCCTACCACTGGTTTACATGAAGATGATATACCAATTATTTTAGCTAGTTTTGATAATTTAATTGAGCAAGGGAACACTGTGATAATCATTGAACATAATTTAACAATGATGACGCATGCGGATTGGATTATAGATATTGGTCCATATGCTGGAAATAAAGGTGGCAAATTACTATATCAAGGGAAACCGGATGGTCTATTAACAAACACTGCTTCTGTTACAGCAAAACACTTAAATAGATATTTATCTTAGGTTAAGATGCTTCTACACTTAATTCATATTTTCACATTTTTATTAATATAAAATAAATCCAAATGTATCTGTAACCTTTAAATAAAAATAACCTGCGACACAAAAGTGTCGCAGGTTATTTTTAGATATAATCAATATTTTAGCTAGATTAGTCTCTCGCATCCTTAGCTAAGTATATTTATAAAACCGAAAGTTGCTTTCAATAATGATGTCGTTTCTCCGCCTGGATATAATACATAGAGTAGTACATAAACCATCACGCCTGTGATAGCAGTACAAAACCAAACAATTGATGCAATTGGTCCTACAAATCTGTGAAGTTTAAACTTGTCTTTGAACGCAGTGATAATTTGGAAAAGTCCCAATAACCCACCAATGGTAGCTAAATTGATATGAAAAATTAAGAATATTGTATAATAAATCTTAATTGATTCTGGACCGCCAAAAGCAGTATTACCAATAAATATCGTTCTCGAAGCATAAATAATAAAAAACGTTAGCGCAAATACGGCAGCAAGCAACATAAATTTTTTATGACTTTCGATTTCTCTTTTCCATATTTTACGCCATCCGATTGCAATAAGGATTGCGCTTATCACTATACATGTTGTGCTAATTGTAGGTAAGATTGGTAAATTCATAAATTCCATCCTTATTAATATTTATTAGAACATTTTAATTAATGAAACAACAACAACGAGTACGAAGAAAACTACTAAATAGTTTAAAGAATAAATAAACATTTTTGTTGCCCATTTTGTTTGATCTGAATCTTTTTTAAAACTAGTTAAACCTAAATATAACCAGCCTAAGTTTAATAACGTAGCTAATACCATAAACGTTGTACCAAGATCACTCAATAATAATGGCAATGGTAATAACAATATTAGCCATATAAACATACTCACTCTCGTGCGTTTGAAACCTTTAACAGAAGGTAACATCGGAATATTTGCCAAGCTATATTCATCTTTACGTTTTATTGCCAATGCATAAAAATGTACTGGTTGCCAACAAAATATTACTAAGAATAGCGCTACAGCAATTATACTAATATTACTCTCGATAGCTGTCCAACCTATTAACGGTGGTACAGCACCAGGAAAACTCCCAATTACTGTATTCCAAACTGTATGACGTTTAGACCAAATTGAATAAAATGACACATAGCCAACGATACCTAACAATCCAATTACACCGGATGGTATATTTAAAGCAAATAATAATGCTTCCCCTACGAGCATCATTCCAAAACTAAGTAATAATAAATTTCTATTTGAAATTTTCCCATTAACTGAAGGTCTTTGCTGTTTACTTGGCATGATACTGTCAATATCTTGATCATAGTAATTATTTAAAGCGCATGCGCCCCCCATAATTAATGTCGAACCTACCAACATCATTAAAATCTGTGGTATTGACGAGAGGAAGGAATGATTTGCCAACACAATTGCAAGCCATGAACCGGCAAACGCTGGAATTAAATTGCCCTGTACTAGTCCCATCTTAATAATTTGTTGTAACTCTTTAAACGTTACACGACTAGAATTATGCGACAAAGTTTGTTCTTTGTTCATAATTTCCCTCCTAAATTTTCCATATAATACAATGATATATCAATTTAAGGTCATTGACTACATTTATACAAAGTTATTTGTGACACTTTATCGACATTCACAAATAGTCATTTTTGTGACACAATTAGAAGTGTATTTCTTGTTATAATAATAATTAAGTTTTATTTAAAAATAAAGAAGTAAATGTAAAGAGTCTTTGGTTTACAGTATAATGGTTGTTATCATTTGAGCTGAACCATTACTCATATTCTGTTTTATTTATTTGTGGGGGGTTAATTCTTGTTTAACAAAAAAAACCTGAAATGGTTATCTGTATTGGCAGCGATAATAATGGCATTTGTACAGCTAGGAGGTGCCCTAGTTACTAAAACTGGTTCAGCTGATGGTTGTGGCTCTGACTGGCCGTTATGTCATGGTGCTTTTTTACCTCAAAATTTGCCTATACAAACAATTATTGAATTAAGTCATCGTGCAGTATCAGGTCTATCTTTAATTCTTGTTTTATGGCTAGTGATAGTTGCTTGGAAACATATTGGTTATATCAAAGAAGTTAAACCGTTATGCATGATTAGTATTGGTTTCTTATTATTACAAGCACTTGTTGGTGCAGCAGCAGTCATGTGGCAACAAAACGATTATGTTTTAGCGTTACATTTTGGTATTTCATTAATTTCATTTTCTTCAGTATTTGTTTTAGCGTTAATTATCTTTGAAGTAGACCGTAAATACGAAGCTGATGAATTATTTATTCGTAAACCACTTAGAATCTACACATGGATTATGGCAGTCATTGTATATTTAACGATTTATACTGGAGCTTTAGTTAGACATAAAGAAGCAAGTTTAGCTTATGGTCAATGGCCGCTTCCATTTAATGATTTAATACCTCATAACGTACAAGATTGGGTGAACTTCACTCACAGAGGTATGGCTTTAATCGCTTTTATTTGGATTTTAATTACGTTTATACACGCAATTAATAATTACAAAGAAAATCGAACAATTCGTTTTGGTTATACCGCTGCATTTATTTTAATAATTTTACAAGTGATTACAGGTGCTTTATCTATTATTACTGAAGTGAATTTATTAATTGCTTTATTGCACGCACTATTCATAACAATATTGTTTGGTTTAATTGCTTACTTTATTGTATTGATGCTAAGAACGATAAGAAGTGGCGGATAATCTACTTTAATTAACTTACAAAAATGCTGGGATACGTTAACCGTATCCCAGCATTTTTTAGTTTAATCTTCTTGCTCTTTTTCAATTTCTATTAATAAATCTCCTGTTTCAATCGCATCACCATTTTGTACTGTCACTTTTCTTACGACACCATCAAATGGTGCTTGAATAGTTGTTTCCATCTTCATAGCTTCAGTAATCAATAATGCTTGCCCACTCGTCACAGATTCACCTTCTGTAATTTTTACTTCTGTAACTGATCCTGGCATTTGTGCACCAATATGATTTGGATTCAGTTTATCCGCTTTGGGTTTAACGCTGGCATTGGCTTTCACATTTTCATCTTGTATAAAGATACGTCTAGCCTGACCATTCATATCATAAAATATCGTACGTACGCCTTTTTCATCAGGTTCTGTAATCGTTTTAAGTGTAATAATTAATCGTTTACCTGTATCAATCTCAATTTCTACAGTTTCATTTGCTCTCATGCCAAAGAAAAATGTTGGCGTATCTAGAAGTGATACATTGCCATATTGTTCTTGTGTCGAAATAAATTGTTCATAGACTTTAGGATATAACACATAACTGATTACATCTTGCTCAGTGACTTCTTTTTGTTGTTTTTCCTCTAATTCTTGTCTCACTGTTTCAAAATCGACTGGCTCTAAGTATTCTCCTGGGCGTTCAGTTAATGGTGTTTGACCTTTCAATATCACTTTTTGAAGGTCTTTATTGAATCCATTTACCGGCTGACCAATTTCTCCTTTAAAGAATGATACGACAGATTCAGGGAAATCTAATTTATATCCATCTTTTATAATCGTTTGTTCATCTAAATCATTTTGAACCATGTATAAAGCCATATCACCAACAACTTTTGATGAAGGTGTTACTTTAACAATATCACCGAATAAGAAATTAACACGTTTATACATATCTTTCACTTCATTAAATCTATTGCCTAAGCCTAAACTTTTCGCTTGTTGACGTAAATTCGAATATTGTCCACCTGGCATTTCATGTTGATAAATTTCTGTGTTAGGTGACTTAATATCACTTTCGAAATCGCTATAGTATTGACGTACAGTACCCCAATAATGTGATAATTCTTCCATACCATCAATATCTGCACGCATGCTTCTACCGAAACCATTCAGTGCATAATACAACGAATTACCACTAGGTTGACTGGTTAAACCACTCATAGATGCAACTGCTGTGTCAATGACATCTACACCTGCATCTATAGCTTCTTTATAAGTTAATAGCCCATTTCCGCTTGTATCATGTGTGTGTAAATGAATTGGTAAATTGACCGCTGCTTTTAATTCACCGATTAATTCATACGCAGCTTTTGGTTTTAATAAACCGGCCATATCTTTAATTGCTAAAATGTGGAATCCTTCTGATTCAAGTGTTTTCGCCATATTTATATAGTAATCTAATGTGTAAATATCAGAACGATTACTATTTAAGAAATCACCTGTATAGCAAATAGCGCCCTCTGAAATCTTACCTGCTTCTTGAACGGCTTCATTTGCCACTTTCATTTGATCTATCCAATTTAATGAATCAAATATGCGGAAGACATCTATACCTGCATCAGCACTTTCTTTCACAAATTTTTTAATGACATTATCTGGATAGTTTTTATAGCCAACAGCGTTAGATGCACGTAAAAGCATTTGGAATAAAACGTTTGGAATAGCTTTTCTTAATCTTTCAAGTCTTTCCCACGGATTTTCTTTTAAGAAGTTGTAAGCAACATCAAATGTTGCGCCGCCCCACATTTCTAATGAAAAACTATCTTTCATTACTTCTGCTGTTTTAGAAGCAATATTCATCATATCTTTAGTTCGTACGCGTGTGGCCAACAATGACTGATGTGCGTCTCTGAACGTTGTATCTGTAATTAATACATCTTCTTGTTGTTTTAACCATTCCGCAACTGCTTGTGGCCCTTTATGATCTAATAACTGCTTTGTACCTTCAAATTTTTCGACAACCTTTTTTGGAACCTGAGGAATTGGCGACGTTTCATAAATCGGTTTCGGCCTTTTTTCTACGTTAGGAAAACCATTGATAGATACATTACCTATATATTCTAATGTCTTTGTTCCTCTATCTAACGTAGGTTCAATATCAAATAACTCAGGTGTACTTTCGATAAACTTAGTCGTGTAATCTCCGGTCTTGAATTGAGTATTTCTCATTACATTAATTAAAAATGGCACATTAGTTTTCACACCACGAATGCGCATTTCTTGTAATGAACGGTCCATTTTTTCATTTGCTTGTTTAAACGTCATACCATGTGTAGATAATTTTACAAGTAATGAATCATAATATGGTGAAATCTCGGCACCTTGGAAACCATCACCAGCGTCAAGTCTGACACCAAAGCCACCACTTGAGCGATAAGCAATAATTCTACCAGTATCTGGCATAAAGTCATTTGTTGGATCTTCCGTTGTAATACGACATTGAATCGCATAGCCTAATGTTTGAATATCTTTTTGTTGTGGCATGCCTATTTCATCATCAAATAGTTTTTCACCATCTGCTACAAGAATTTGAGTTTTAACAATATCTACACCTGTTACCATCTCAGAAATTGTATGCTCAACTTGTACACGAGGGTTAACTTCTATGAAATAGAAATCGTCTCCAGATACTAAAAATTCAACTGTACCAGCATTTACATATTCAATATTTTCCATTAATTGAATCGCAGCATCACATATACGCTCTCTTAAATCATCAGTAAGTGCAACAGATGGCGCAACTTCAACAACTTTCTGATGTCGTCTTTGGACAGAACAATCACGTTCATATAAATGAACGATGTTTCCATGTTCATCACCAATGACTTGTACTTCAATGTGTTTTGGATTATCTATATATTTTTCAATATAAACCTCACTATTACCAAAAGATTTCTCTGCTTCAGATTTTGCTCTGTGAAATGCTTCTTCCAATTCATCTTCTGAACGCACAATACGCATACCCTTACCGCCGCCACCGCTTGTAGCTTTAATCATCAATGGGTAGCCGGCTTCATTTGCAAAAGCAATTGCATCGGATTGATTATCAATTGGTCCATCTGTACCTGGAATAACTCTTAAATCAGCATTTATAGCTGTCGTTCTTGCCTTAACTTTATCCCCAAACATGTCTAGATGTTCGACACGTGGGCCGATAAACTTTATCCCCTCTTCTTGACAGCGTTTAGCAAAAGTTTCATTTTCACTTAAAAATCCATAACCAGGATGAATTGCGTCCACTCCTGCACGTTTCGCAACATCTAAAATGCGCTCTATATCCAAATATGATTCTGCTGGTCCTAAATCTTTCCCAACTAAATATGACTCATCAGCTTTATATCTATGTAAAGACCCTTTATCTTCGTTTGAATAAATCGCAACTGTTTTAATATTCAATTCTGTTGCAGCCCTAAAAATCCTTATTGCTATCTCTCCACGATTGGCTACCATAAGTTTATTAATTTGTTTCAAATCATGGTCCCCCTTAAATTTTGAATTTTCTAAAAAGTTGAATATAAAATTGATTATAGCAAAATACGAACTATGTATACAGTAAAATAGTTTTCACATTATTTAAAATTACAATAAAACCATTACTTTTATTTTAAAGATAAGACTAACTATTTTATTGTAATTAACACTGAAAAAATGGATACCTATCGTATTTAAGAGAGATTATATCACAAAAACAACATAATATAAAGTTATCATTATTAATAACTTAAACTTATCGAAAGAGTTACACTTATTAACTTTTTCAAAAGTAGCTTGTACAGATAAAAAAATAAGCAAACGTTTCCAACATTTGCATGTTGAATCGTTTGCTTATTTTGCACGTATTAATTATTTTTTGGCACGCTAAAATTTTTAGTATGTTTACGTTGCTGTCTTCTTTTCGATTCATCTACTTTAATTTGTTTAGCTGTAATTAACAATAGTCCCATTGCAATACTTAAGCTAATCATTGATGACCCACCAAAGCTAATAAATGGTAACGGGACACCAGTTAAAGGTATCGTGCCTGAAATACCACCTAAATTGACAAATGTTTGACTACCTATATAACTCGCAACACCTACACAAACTAATTTATAAAAGTATGAGCTTGTTTTACTCGCAAGTTCAAATGCACGATATACAATAAAGAATAATAGGCAAATGACAATTAGCCCTCCAACAAGTCCAAGTTCCTCACAAATAATAGAGAAAATAAAGTCAGTATGTGGTTCCGGCAAATAACCTAATTTCATAATACTATTTCCTAAACCACGGCCTAACAATCCTCCATTACCAATTGCAATTAATGAATTAGAAATGTGGTAACCTGTGCCACCTTCATTACTAAATGGATCTGTAAGGGTACTGAATCTAGCCGTTAAATAATCTGGCACGAGCCCTATGAGTAAAAATAAGCCACCAATAAGTACAACACCTGTAAGAACAATTAAACCATATTTTAGCGATTTTTGAACGCCAATACCTGCATAAAATAAGATTGAGAAAAAAATTATTAAAATTAATAATGTTTGCCCTACATCGCGCTGTAAAAACACAAGGCCAATACAAATAGCAGATAAAATGATTGGTGAAGTCATTAATTTAGGATTTTTAAAAACTTTTGGCCTTTTCTTTTCAATCATATATGGAATATATAATATCAAAGCAATTTTCAACAGTTCTGAAGCTTGTAAATTCATAAAGCCTAAATTAATCCAACTTTTCGAACCATTAATATTACTTCCTACTAAAAGCGTTGCCATTAATAATAAGATAATCCCAAGCATCATCCATTTTTGAAACTTAATTGTTTCCAAAAACTTCACATTCATCACAAAAGCCATAATAAAAACAAGAATGATACTCATAATTACATACATTAATTGCCTAGTGTAAAAATATGTTCCTGTCACAGGTACACCGCCTGTTAAAGAACCTTTAGTGGCTGCAACCATACTTGCACTATATACCATGACTAAGCCAATGAGACATAACAACAAATATGTAATTACTAACGGATAATCAATATATTTAGCATTCTTACTAATATATTGAAAAAAACTCTTTATGTTATTCATTCGACATATCATCCAATTCTATTTTATATATTCTTTACATATTAATCATTTTTAATAAAAGTTTCAGAAACGTTACGTTATTCTAAAAACCGAAATTGTTTTTTAAATTAATTGTACCTTTAACAGTATATCAAAAATTGTATTCATTTTTCGAACAAATATAATTTGTTGTTCAATCATTAATATACTAATACATCCTTTGTTATCAAACAAAAAAAGTGGCTACGATACAATCAATATAATATTGACATCTTAGCCACTTCAAATATCTTATGTAGTTTTTTAACTACTTAATTTCACTTTATATCATTTTATTTAGTAAAAATAAATTTATACTTTTAAAATTACTGAATCCAATTAAACGTTTGTAAATGCCTCATGCAATTTAGACAATTCTTTTTCTAAACGAAGCATTAAATCTTTGCCCGCTTCTCTGTCTACCAAGCCTAGTTCAACAGCAAAATCAACTTCTTTTTGTAAACCAAACATTTGCGTATCAAGAACTTCTTCATACAATGGGCATTGAGGTAATGTAAGATTATCCATTTGAACTTTGATCAATTGAAGAATCCTGTCTGCATCTTTATTTAATTGGTCATATGCCGCACTGTTTAATTTTTGGCCCTTTACCATGACATACTCCCCCTATCAATTGTAACTTTATATGTAAAAGTTTATCTTACTGATACAGAAAAAGCAAGCGAATTCAGTAATATACTAAGGCTAGTTATTTATGATAATATTAGAAATAGTGATATATTTAGTTTAGTTACATATATAATTAATGAAACGAACTACACAAATCATTGTGCTATGAGCGTTCAAGCAATTAGACATTTTTATTTATATGAAGCATCTCTTATGATATAAACTATTTAATTACGTCTAAATTCACAAAAATGTCAATTATTGTAACGGCTGAACTTTTTGTCGATTCGTTTTATTTAAAATTTTTATAATACATTAGGAGTGGGATTATGATTCAAATTAAGGGTGAAGTTAAATTTCCAATTACTTTAGATAGTACAACTTGGATATTTGATGATAGAAAAGTTAAATTAGAAGATTTAGAGAGTGGTGTTTTTGACGGCACTAAACCAATCAATTTCGATGACAATCGGGAATGGAATCGTGCAATTTTAGAAGGACAAACAAATCCTCCAACACTTAATTCAGAAATTAAATATAGAAAAAGAGCAGTTTTAGAAAATTCATTTGTAATTAATATGTCACCATTTTTCAAAAATGCTGAGCCTTATGATCATGCGAAAGCAATACGTTTATTTAATGATAATGACTCAATAGAAGTGCCAATAGATTTACTACCATATCTTTTCTTCCAATTCGCTCGTGATGGTAAAAGACTTTATGAAGATAACTTCGTAGATAGTTTTGTCTATATTCCAGAACAAGGTTATTCATATGAGTTCAAGTATGTTACTCACATCGAGGTGATTTAAATGATAAAAGTGCAATGTATTATCTGTGATACCGAAGTATTCATTGATCAAAATACATTAGAAGCTAAAAGATTAAGAAATGATCCAATGCACACTTTTATGTGCGACGAATGTAAAAGTCGTCTGGATACACCAAAACAACGTAATCAAGCAACAACTTTCGACCATCGATAATCTATTTGTACAGACTTACACATGTTTTAAATCAAAAAGCAAAATATAGCTTCATCATATTAGCAATCGTTAATAGCTTTGATCATCGTCATCGACAGTTAATATTTTATAAGTCAACTGGAACCTTAATCTTAAAATACGCCCTGTGGAAGTTTTTATCACTTTGAAACTTTTATAGGGTTTGTTTTATATCACCATTGCTTATCAATTAACTTTCTTGATGTGAAACAACACTGATCCTGTATACTCAAGCAACTCATGATATACTTTGAAGTTTTATCAGTAACTACTATTCTAGATTTCACGATTACTTATCAAAGATATTCGCTACAAAATCAAAATATTTATCTATCATGAATAAATACAATTAAATGATTTAATTTGATGTCATGTGTATAAAAGTTATAAGTTAATATAACACCTCTGCTTTACTAAAACGCCTAATTAATTAAAAATCGAACTAATTATATTACCAAATACAGATTATTTTTACTACTTAACAAGTGAATATCATAAAAAAAGCAACATCAATCTCTATATTATTCCAATAGAAATTGACATTGCCATGTTAATCAAAAGTATTTATTGCTCCAATACTATGATGATTTACTAATTACTCTTCTTCTTGCATTAATTGTTTGATTCGTTTTGCTTCTTTTTCACGCGCTGCTTTTTCTAAAATTGTTTTTCTAATGCGAATCGTTTCAGGCGTTACCTCTACTAATTCATCATCATTGATAAATTGTAATGCTTCTTCTAAAGTTAATTTTCTTGGGCGTTTCATTGTAACTGTTTGATCTTTTGTAGCTGAACGTACGTTAGTTTGGTGTTTTTCTTTCGTAATATTTACTGTTAAGTCATTTTCACGATTGTGTTCACCGACAATCATACCTTCATATACTTCAGTACCTGGTTCCATAAAGTTCGTACCACGATCTTCTAATCCCATAATCGCATATGAACTTGCTTGACCTTTGTCCATAGACACAAGCGCACCATTTCTTCTACCGCCTATACGGCCTTTAACACGAGGTTTGAATTCTTCAAAAGTATGGTTAATAATACCGTAGCCACGTGTCTGTGACATAAACTCAGTAGTATAACCGATTAAACCACGTGCTGGAACCATAAATATCAGACGAGTTAAACCATTATCAGTAGTCACCATATCTAGCATTTCACCTTTACGTTGACCTAATGATTCTATGACAGCACCTGTATATTCTTGTGGTACTTCACATTGTACACGTTCGAATGGTTCACATTTAACGCCATCAATTTCTCTTAAGATAACTTGTGGTTTTGAAACTTGTAATTCATAACCTTCACGTCTCATATTTTCAATTAAAATAGATAAATGTAGTTCACCACGTCCTGCAACTATCCATTTATCTGGAGATTCTGTTTGAGTTACTTTTAATGATACATCTGTTTCTAATTGTTCATCTAAACGCTCTTGAATTTGACGAGACGTTACGAAGTCACCTTCACGTCCAGCAAACGGTGAGTTATTAACTCTAAATGTCATTTCCAATGTAGGTTCATCTATTCTAAGAACCGGTAAAGGCTCTTGATGATCATTAGGTGTTACAGTTTCACCTACGTTAATGTCTTCCATACCTGAAACAGCAATTAAATCGCCTGCATAAGCTTCTTCAATTTCTTCACGTTTTAATCCGAAATAACCGAAAATTTTAGTTACTCTGAAATTCTTTACAGAGCCATCTAATTTTAATAAAGATACACTATCACCAACACGCATCGTTCCTCTAAATACACGTCCTACACCAATACGTCCAACATAATCGTTATAATCCAACAATGCTATTTGGAATTGTAACGGTTCTTCTCTATTATCAATTGGCGCTGGCACATAATCAATAATTGTTTCGTAAAGTGATTGCATGTTTTCATCTTGTTTTTCAGAATCTAAACTTGCAGTACCATTAACAGCTGATGCATAAACAACAGGGAAATCCAATTGTTCATCATTAGCTTCTAATTCAATAAATAAATCTAAAACTTCGTCTACTACACCTTCAGGTCTAGCTTCAGGTTTATCAATTTTATTTACTACTACTACAGGTTTTAAATTTTGTTCAAGTGCTTTTTTTAATACGAAACGTGTTTGTGGCATTGTACCTTCATAAGCGTCTACAACTAAGATTACACCATCAACCATTTTCATAATACGTTCAACTTCGCCACCGAAATCGGCGTGTCCAGGTGTATCTAAAATGTTGATTCTGTTATCTTTATAATTAATTGCCGTATTTTTAGCAAGAATTGTTATGCCTCGTTCTCTTTCTATGTCGTTAGAATCCATTGCTCTCTCATCAACATGCTCATTTTCACGGAAAATTCCTGATTGTTTTAATAATTCATCTACTAATGTTGTTTTACCATGGTCAACGTGAGCGATGATTGCGATATTACGAACATCTTCTCTTATTTTAGTCATTTTATATAATTTCCTTTCTCGAGTAAATTCCCACTTTTCTTTGCAACTTTTTTATTATATCATATAATTGGTTAAAGAAAACTATAAAGGTGTGGTTGGGATGCAACAAAAAAAATCTAAATCAATATTCTGGGTACTCGCTATCATAGCTGTTATATTTTTGCTTTTGTTTAGCTTTAGTATCGCTGCTACAAATGTTCCAATGATGATTTTAACATTTATACTATTCATTGCAACATTTGGGTGCGGTTTCACTTTAAAAAAGAAATATCGTGAGAATAATTGGTTATAATTATAAAATAAATGAGGACAGAAAATCATTAAAAAATGTATTTTCTGTCCTTTTTTATATGTTAATTTTATTTAAAAATGCTTTAAAGTTTGTATTTAACACGCTACTAATTAAACCATCATTGACTTTCTGTATCACATCACTTACTTTAAAAGTTAAAATTTGATTAGTTATATGATTCAAAACAATCACTTTAATGTTTTAATCGTTTTTGTAATGCTTCTATCATTTCATTATTTTTTTGAAAATGAAATTCTAATAGTTCTGCATGTAATTGAGGATTTGCCATTACTATGGAACTCGGTTCATATATGGACAAGGCATTTCCCATTAAATCTGTGCCTATGCCACCTACTTCTTGCAAAATGATTAAACCACCAGCAAAATCCCAAGGTTGTAATCTAGGTGTAATGTAGCCTCCTAATTTACCCGTAGCTACATGAATAATTTCTAAGGCAGCCGAGCCATAAGCCCTCGCACTTCTAGCTTCATCCACAATTGGTTTGAACACTTCACCTAACTTTGGCTTTGTAAGCCAATTTGGATTAATACCAATTATACTTGTTTTTAAAGGACTCGATTGAATAGTAGATAACGAATTCCCATTTTCAAATGCACCATCTCCAACTTTTGCATGGTAAAGTTTATCATTTATGACATCGTATACAAATCCTGCATATGGTTTGCCATCATTAAATATGCCTATAGAAATTGCAAAATTTTCTTTTTGATGTACAAAATTCAACGTCCCATCGATTGGGTCAACAACCCATACAATACCTGATTCATCTTTAAGGTCATGTCCATGTCCCTCTTCACCAATTACTAAATGTTCTGGATAAGTCTGCTTAATATTGTCAAAAATATACTTTTCAGTCGCTTTATCAACATTCGTCACTAAATCATTGGGATTTGACTTAGTTTCTATTTCTATACCTTGTTTCATGATTTTTTTTACATTGATGCCCGCTTCTAAAATAAGGCCTTTTGCAAACTCATAAACAGTCATTGTATCCCTCTCCTTTTTCACGACTCACTTTTCATTAATATTTAATAAGATAAAGTTTTATATATTTAAAATAGTCAATTGTATGTAATATCATATTAGTTAATAATACTATGTTTTTACCCTGATTCATAGGTTTATACACGTTTCTGTGCAATGTAATATCGTTCAAAGAAAAATGCAATGGCAATGTTTATAGAATAATATTGTGCTAAAATAAAAATAATAATTACATACTAGGAGGTTAAAATGGCTAAATATACATTTAAAGCAAACGATTTTAAAGCATTTACTGTTGATGGTTTAGATAACAGAATGGAAGCTTTGAATAAACATGTTCGACCACAATTACATGAATTAGGAGAATATTTTTCCCAATATTTAGAGGCAACAACAGGAGAAGTATTTTATCCTCACGTTGCTAAACATGCAAGACGAAGTGTAAATCCGCCTAAGGATACATGGGTTGCATTTGCAACTAACAATCGCGGTTATAAAATGTTGCCTCATTTTCAAATAGGTCTTTTTGAAAACCAATTATTTGTCATGTATGGTGTTATGCACGAAGCAAAAGATAAAGCGCAGCGTGTGAAGGTTTTTGAAGAACAATTTCAAACCCTTAAAAACTTACCATCCGATTATAGTTTAAGCTTGGACCACATGTCTCAAGAAAAAACTTACATCGCAAACATGTCAGACGATGATATACAGAGTGCAATTGATCGTGTTAAAAAAGTGAAAAAAGGTGAATTATTTGTTGCACGCACACTTGCCCCAAATGCGAATGAATTAAAAACAGATAAAGCTTTCTTAAACTTTTTAGAAGAGACTTTCGCACAGTTATTAAAATTTTATAAATAATGTTTAACTCCGATTCTATAAAGCAACCAAGGTATAAATAGCTTAGACCTTATAAAAAGAGTGGGACAGAAATTTATTTTTATTAAAAAAATTCGTCGTCCCACTCCAGTTATGCTGATTAGAATGAAAAAAAGAATAATATGAAAGAGTTTAGGTCATCGTTGAGTCGACCTAGACTCTTTTTTTATGTTAATAAATGTACTTTAACGTATTTCGTTAACTAACTTTAAATTAACGGACGAAGCAAAAAAATATATTTATTTAATTTCTATGTCTGTATTCTTATTAAATCCAAAAATTATACTCATAACTAAACTGCTAACATAGACAATACTTTGTTAGCAGTTAGCGTATATTTTCAATTTTTTATAAATCTTTTAATGGTACGAATCGTTCACATAATTTAATAAATATATGGGTCCTCATCTTTTTTCTTTTTTAATTCTTGCTCTGGATTCATGTCACTTTTTTGTCGTGGATCATTATTCTTGCCATTTTCACTATTGTCATTTGACTTCATTTGATATTGTGATTGAATTTTGTCTTTTTTTACTAACAGCATAATACCAGCAATTATCCAAAGTATTAATGCGATAAAATTACCAGTAAAAATACTAATTAAAGCCGCTGCAATTAAAAGACACCCAGCTAAAATTCTGTTTCCTTTAATTGTAAAAACACCACAGAATCCTAGAATCGTCGCGAATAATAAAAATCCACCTTGCATTAATATCGACGCTTTAAGTGCATCTGCTGATATAGACATACCTTGCTGTTCATATATTTGATTTAATGCTTCCTTGGATTCGGGAAAATTCAATAAAATTAACCCCAAAATCATGAGTATTAAAAATAATAAACTAAGACCGTTTGCAATCCAAGCAAGGATTTTTTCTGCTTTCCGATTCATCATTTTTTCCTCCTATTCTTTCATTATCACTATCATAGCAAATTTAACAATATTACAAAATTACAAAGTATTATTTTCTATATTTCAAAATATTAATTTACTAATAAAAAATTAAAAGCAGTAAAATTTTAACCTAACATTTTTTCTTTGTTAGGTTGACCTAATAATTTTTTTGGAGTAATCTATAAAAAGTTAGTTAGAAGTATAGGAGGTATCACTATTGACTAATAATATAAAAATGCATAATAAAAGTTTAGAAGAAATCAACAATACGGTTTCTATTAATACCAATGGTAAATTTAGTCAAAAGTTATTATCTTATTTAGGTCCAGGATTATTAGTAGCAGTTGGTTACATGGATCCAGGTAACTGGATTACTTCAATGCAAGGTGGTGCACAATTTGGATACATTTTGCTATTCGTCATTTTACTCTCTAGCTTATCAGCAATGTTACTACAAAGTATGACGGTAAGATTAGGAATAGCTACAGGTATGGATTTAGCACAAGCTACAAAATATTACTTAAATAAACCATTATCTTTTGTGTTTTGGATTATTGCTGAATTAGCAATTATTGCAACCGATATCGCAGAAGTAATCGGAAGTGCGATAGCATTAGATTTATTGTTTGGCATTCCATTACTTGTTGGTGCGCTTATCACCGTATTAGATGTATTTTTATTACTCTTTATTATGCGATTTGGTTTCCGAAAGATAGAAGCAATCGTAGGTACGTTAATTTTCACTGTACTTGTGATCTTTATATTTGAAGTGTTTATCGCTTCACCACATGTCAATGAGGTTTTAAGTGGTTTTGTACCAAGCAAAGAAATCATAACGAATAATAGCGCGTTGTTTATTGCACTTGGGATTATTGGTGCTACAATTATGCCACACAACTTATACCTACACTCTTCTATTGTGCAGTCAAGAATGTATGATAGAAATAGTCTAAAATCAAAAGCACATGCAATCAAATATGCTACAATGGATTCTAATATTCAACTTTCGATCGCATTTATTATTAATTGCTTATTACTTGTTTTAGGTGCAGCCTTATTTTATGGTGTTAACACTGATCAATTAGGTGGTTTCTACGATTTATATCATGCTTTACAAAACCAGCCTATATTAGGAGCTTCTATGGGGGCAATTATGAGTACCTTATTTGCAATTGCTTTATTAGCATCAGGCCAAAATTCTACAATTACTGGTACGATGGCTGGACAAATTGTAATGGAAGGTTTTTTACACCTCAAAATTCCAAATTGGTTACGTAGACTTGTTACACGTCTACTTGCAATTTTACCAATTATATTCTGTATCATTATTTTTAAAAGTGATGAAGCTAAAATTGAACAATTACTAGTATTTTCACAAGTATTTTTAAGTTTAGCTTTACCATTCTCATTAATACCTTTACAATTGGCAACAAACAATCGTTATTTAATGGGACAATTTAAAAACAGAACTTGGGTTAATACGATATCGTGGTTATTAATCATTATTTTAAGCTTATTAAATGTATATTTAATATTAGAAACATTTAAAGAACTTATGTAAACATATTACTTAAATATATACAGAGTAATAAAACAGCAATTTCTTTATTGAAGTTGCTGTTTTGTTTATTTTTAAATCTAATACCTTTGTTTAATGACGATTTCTGTATGTTTTCATTATTATAGTGATTTTGTGAACGGTCAAAATTGTCAAATATTCATATAAAAAAAGAGCAAATCCAAAATGGATTTGCTCTTTTTTGAGCATAGCATAATAAAATACATGCTTTATTTTTCTTTATCAGTATCTGCTGCTTCGCTTTGCATATTCTTACTTGATTGGTTTTGTTCTTCATCACTCTCTGATGACTCTGCAGATTGACTTGTGATTTTCTTTCGTTCTTCAAAATTCATTCTTCGTTGATTAACTGCACTGGGTTGTTGTTTACGTCTTTCTTTTTCACGCTGTTTACGTGCTTTCTTTTCTTGCTTGATCCGAGCTTTTTCTTCTGCTTTTTCTTGTTTCAATCTGGCAGCTTCCTCAGCCTTTTCTTGCTTGATTCGCTGTTGTTCTTCATATGCTTCTTGTTGAAGTTGTTGTTCTTTTTCAAATGCTTCTTGTCTACGTCTAGCTTCTTCTTCAGAGGCTTGGCTATCAAAGTTTTGATCTGCTTGGTCGTTTTGAAGATTTTCATCATTATCATTTGACTGCTGTTTTGATTTATAATTGTATTTTGCTTGTCGAGATAGTACTTGAGGTTCTTCCTCTTTTGAATTGATATCCGAATTTACTTTATTAGCAACTTCGGAACTATACCCACCTCTTCTTAATTGTTGTTCTTGATTTGATGGTTGTTCTACGTCAGAAGTATCTTGTTGTGCTTTGTATTGTGGGTTTGGTTCTGGTCTTGGTTCTGTCCTTGGTTCAGGGTTTGGTTCTGCTTTTCTTTCTTGTCCATAGTCATTATAACCACCTTGATAACCACCAGAATAATATGCTGGTATCATTTCTACTTTATCTTTGCGTGCAAACATCATAATTGCCACTATTAAAAATAGAATCGGTATAATGAGTGGTACAAATAACAGAACTAAAGGTAAAGTTACGATTGTAGCTATTAAAAATAAAAAACCAGATAATATTCTAATATTCATTGATATTAAAGCTAAAAATGATATTAATAAACAAACAATAAAATATACGATAACTGCCCATATACCATTTTGTAACCAAATAACGAATTGAATCGTATTTAATCCATTATTCGCCAGTATTTGCTGAATAAAATCATTACCATTTAACGACGTTTCTAAATTTTGAATAGAACTTTCACTACTAAAAGAAACTAGTGCAATAAACATTGTGATGATTGTTAATAATAGTAAGAATATCCAGCTCAACCAACCCAATACCTTTTCTGCTAGTCGACTCACTGGACGCCTAACTTGAGTATATTGTTCTCCTGACATTTCTATACAACTCCTTATACTACTTATCAAACTATTATATCGAATAAACGATAAAATAACTACTATACTACGCTTTAATTTAACGACATTTTAAAATTTAAAAAGCGTTCATTATATTCACTTAATGTATCCTTACCTAAATCTTTATAGACTTCTAATCTTGCTTGTGTACGTTTTGAAGGATAAAATCGTTCATCGTCTTTGATATTTTTTGGTAATTGTGCTCTTGCAGTCTTATTAGGTGTTGCATAAGCTACCCATTCCGTATTTTGTTTACTATTCTGTGCATCTAACATAAAGTTGATAAACTTGTGTGCACCTGCTTTATTTTGAGCAGTCTTGGGAATAACCATGTTATCAAACCACAAGTTTGACCCTTCTTTGGGTACCACGTAATCAAAGTCGCTATTATTTTGCACAATTGGCGCTGCTATACCGCTCCACACAACCGCGATATTTGCTTCATGTTGTTCAAGCATCATAGTTATTTCATCACCAACGACACCTTTAATATTAGGACTTATTTGTTTCAAATCATGTTCAACTTCTGCTAAGTGTTGTGTTTTTTTATCATTTAAACTGTAGCCTAATTTGTTTAAACCTAAACCTATAACTTCTCTTGCACCATCCACTAATAAAATATCATTTTCATATTTTGGGTTATATAAACTTTCCCACGAATTAAAGTTATCTTTTGGATACACATTTTTATTATATAAAATACCAACTGTACCAAAAAAGTATGGTACTGAATAACGATTATCTCTATCAAATGACATGTTCATATAATCTTTATCTAAATTTTTTATATTTGGTATTTTCTCATGATTTAAAGGCAATAACAAACCTTCTTTTTTCATTTTTTCTATCGTATATTCACTTGGAAAAGCAACATCATAATTTGTTCCACCATTGCGTATTTTGGCTTCCATAGCCTCATTAGAATCAAACGTCTCGTACACAACTTCAATACCAGTTTCCTTTTGGAATTTTTTTACTAAACTTGGATCAATATATTCTCCCCAATTATACACATATATTTTTTCACCTGAAGCAGAGTGCTCTTTTTCAGTGAGTTTTTGACTTATCCATAGACATAGTAATCCAACAAAAATTGAGAGCAAGATTAATTGTAAAAATCGTTTCATTGTTGAGTCACCTGCTTCAATGCTTTATTTCGTTTGATAATTTTTTGTATCAAATAATATCCAAGAATACCTATGATTATTGTTATAAAAAGTATAGTCGATATCGCATTAATTTCCATACTTATACCTTTTCTAGCCATAGCATAAACTTCTACTGATAATACACTAAATCCGTTTCCCGTAACGAAAAAACTAACTGTAAAATCATCTAATGAATAAGTTAATGCCATAAAAAAACCGCCAAGAATTGCTGGGAATAAATGTGGTAACATCACTTTGTTTAACACTTGTAACTCAGTGGCACCTAAATCTCTAGCAGCATCTAACGTATGTGCATTCATTTCATATAATTTAGGCAACACAATTATCACTACAATTGGAATGCAAAATGCAATATGTGAAATGAGCACAGTGATAAAACCAAGACCTAACCCTGTAAAGTGACCAATTGCCGTAAACATAATCAAAAATGATGCACCAATAACAACATCGGAAGAAACCATTAGCACATTATTTAAAGTTAGTAATGAAATTTTTAATTTCTTATTCCTTAAATGATATAAAGCAATGGCTCCCATTGTTCCGACGACCGTTGCAATTGCAGCAGCTAATAATGCCACTGCAATCGTATTAAAAATAACCGATAACAATCTGTCATTGTTAAATAAAGATAGATAGTGCGCTAATGTAAAATGCTCAAAATGAATCATATTACCTGCTGAATTAAATGAATAAAACATTAAAAACAGTATAGGGATGTACAATACTGCAATTAATATACCGATATATAGTTTGCCATACCATTTCATATGATTCACCCTTTTCCATTTGTAGATTTATTATTTGTGATGATTAAGACAAATGCCATAAAGAGAATGAGAAATAATGCAATTGTAGAACCCATTCCATAATTTTGAATTACAAGAAATTGTTCCTCTATCGCCGTTCCAATATTAATCACTTTATTTCCAGCAATTAACCTTGTAATCATAAACAAAGAAAGTGCAGGAATAAATGTAACTTGCACTCCAGTTAATACACCTCGTTTAGTTAAAGGCATGATTACTTTTTTAAAAGTGGCTAAACGACTAGCACCTAAATCACTTGAAGCTTGTAATAAATTATTTGGTATGTCTTTCATATTATTAAAAATTGGTAAAATCATAAATGGAATATAAATATAACTTGCTACAATTATAAACGCTGGTCCTGTAAATAACAGTTCCGTTCTAGGTAAGTGTAAACTATATAATATTCGGTTGATAATACCATCATGACTGAACAATCCGATAAATGCATAGGTCTTTAGAAGTAAATTAATCCAAGTAGGTATAATTAATATCAATAACCATACATTCTGATGTTTTGATGTACGAATAAAATACGCCGCTGGATAACTAATAAGTAATGTAGTCAGCGTAATAAGTACAGCGTACAATACAGAGTCCCATAACATTAAAAAATATTTGGTTGTCATCATTTGTTTATAATTTTCTAAACTAAAATTACCATGGATATCAATCATAGAAAAATAAATTAACAAAATAACTGGCACAACAATAAATAAAATCATCCACAAAATGTATGGTATAAATAAAAATCTATTTATTTTACGCATTATCATTTACCTCATAACTATTAATGCGTTTATCAAATTCTGCTTCAGTTTCACCTGGTACCATAATATGAATCGCTTCTGGTTCAAAATATAAACCTACTTTACTGCCTACTTCAGTTTTCTTTGTTGAATGCACCATCCACTCATAACCTTTTCTATCTACACAATTGATTTCGTAGTGCACACCTCTAAATAACATGGATTCAACAGTCACTTCAAATAACCCATCCCCAGGAGATACTAATGCAATGTCTTCTGGTCTGATAACGACTTCAACTTGTTGTTGACTCGGAATTCCCATATCAACACACTTAAATGATTGATCGTAAATATTAACGACATAATCTTTGACCATCGTACCTTGCAAAATATTAGATTCCCCAATAAAATCAGCAACAAATCGATTTACTGGTTCATCATAAATATCAATCGGCGTACCAAATTGTTGTATTTTTCCATCTTTCATTACAAATATATAGTCACTTAGTGCCAATGCTTCTTCTTGATCATGTGTTACAAATATAAATGTAATGCCTAATCTAGATTGAATTTCTCTTAATTCATATTGCATTTCAGTTCTTAGTTTTAAATCTAGTGCTGATAATGATTCATCTAGAAGTAAAATCTCAGGTTCGTTTACAATAGCACGCGCAATCGCAATTCTTTGCTTTTGTCCGCCACTCATGCCTTCTATCATTCTGTTTTCAAAGCCAGTTAATTTCACTAATTTTAAAGCATCTTGTACCTTAGTTTTAATGACTTCCTTGTTTAATTTTTTTATTTTTAATCCAAATGCGATGTTATCAAATACAGTCAAATGTGGAAAGAGTGCATAATCTTGAAAAACTGTATTTACTTTTCTCTTATTAGCAGGAACTTGATTAATTGATTTTCCTTGATAAATGATTTGGCCATGATCAACTTGTTCAAAGCCTGCAATCAATTTGAGAATTGTAGTTTTGCCACAACCAGATGGACCTAATAGTGTATAAAAATGTCCAGATTCAATATTTAAATCTATGTTATCTAATATTTGAGTTCCATCGTAAGCTTTGCTTACCGATTCAAATGTCAATAAAGGGTTCATGTATTGTCCTCCTATAAATATGATGCTGTTGCAACAACCATCACTTTCACATCTTGTGACGTAAGGTTCTTTAACCTATGTATTTGGTTTGCTTTAAAATATAACGCGTCCCCTTCTTCAGCGTGATAATAATCACTCCCTAATAAAAGCGAAACCTCACCTTGTAAACAATATATGAATGTGTCGGAATCTGAAGGATCAAAACTTTTATAAGATGCATTAGGTCTTAAAGTAAGTATTAAAGGTTCCATTTCGAAATTATTTGATTGTGTAATTGGCCAATTCAATAAATATCCTCTATCAGATTCATCATAGTGAATTTGCTCATTTTTCTTATATAACACCTTAGTATTCGCTGAATCATTAAAAAATTCACGAGGGGTCGTACCTAACACTTCTAAAATATTAAAAAAAGTTTCCATACTTGGTGAAGCGTGTTCACTTTCTATTTGCGAGACATATCCTTTAGATAAATCTGTACGTTCTGCTAACTCACTTTGAGTAAGTTGTTTAATATTTCTTAGATTTTTTAATTTTTTCCCTATCTTCATTTTGTCACCTTATTTTATAACTTCTACTTTTACACATTTAAAGCTTAATTGTTAATCACAACGTTAGCATGCTCTACACAAAAAAACCATATTTTGTTTACTTTTATCAAACATTATGTTTAGTGCTTAATAAAAGTATCAAAATATGGCTAATATGACAATAGTTAAATTTATTCTGAGCTAAAATATTTTTGGTTAGAAGCCTCTTTGACTGATTTTACAGCTTTGTAGCTATTATAGCCACTTTGCTTCTCAAATTCTTTAAATATTTGCTTTTCTTGAGCTTTACCTGGAACTACTTTTTTAAATTGACTGTAGCGTTCTAACAAAAGCTTGCCCTCAACTTTTGACTCGTAGTATTGCTCAATGGCATTAAAAAAAGCTACCACTTGCATCATTTCTTCATTTGTCCATTCAAGATCAATAGGATATGAATATTCCATATCATTACACTCCCTTTTGTTAACAAGTAGTTATCAAAATTTTAAAAAAGTAAAAAAAAGAGCGGGACAGAAACCAATATATTAAATTGATTTCTTATTCCCGCCCTATATATTTGTTATCGCCTTTAAATGTTTGAACATTGACTTGAAAGTGCGAGAACAGTGTCCCTGTGCATACTTCCTAATCACTTAAGTTAAAACGTCTAAAGCATAACAATTTGTGCTTATAAATTATTACATTGTATGAATTGGTAATCCTAAAGCTTTTTCAGCAGCTTCCATAGACATTTCACCTAAAGTTGGGTGAGCATGTACAGTTAATGCTAAATCTTCAGCATTCATACCAGATTCAATTGCTAAACCTAATTCAGAGATAATATCAGAAGCACCAGTACCAACTACTTGCGCACCAACAAGTGTATTATCTTCTTTAAGTGTTAACAATTTAACAAATCCAGTTGTGTCATCTAATGATAAGGCACGACCGTTAGCTGCATAAGGGAATTTAGAAGCTGTAACTTCTAATCCTTCTTCTTTTGCTTGGGCTTCAGTGTAACCTACTTGTGCTAATTCTGGTTCAGTGAAACATACAGCAGGCATACCAATGTAATCCACTTCTGATGCTTCTCCAGAAATAACCTCAGCAGCTACTTTCGCTTCATAGCTCGCTTTATGAGCTAATGGTAGCCCAGGAACGATATCACCAATTGCGAAAATGTTGTCGATAGAAGTACGGCTTTGTTTGTCTACTTCTAATAATCCACGATCTGCGAATTTAAGACCTAATTCTTCTAAGCCTAATTCATCAGTGTTTGGACGACGACCTACAGTAACTAATACATAATCAGCATCAATCGTTTGTTCTTCACCTTTAACTTCGTAAGTTACTTTAACACCGTTGTCTGTTTCTTCAGCAGATTTAGCCATTGCTTCAGTAACAATTTCAACGCCTTTTTCTTTCATACCTTTTTTAACAGGTTGTGTCATTTGTTTTTCGAAGCCACCTAAGATATCTTTAGCACCTTCTAAAATAGTAACTTCTGAACCAAAGTTAGCAAAAGCAGTACCTAGTTCTGAACCGATATAACCGCCACCAACTACTACTAATTTACCAGGAACTTCTTGTAAATTTAAAGCACCAGTTGAATCAATAACGCGATTGCCAAATTCGAAATTAGGAATTTCAATTGGTCTAGAACCAGTTGCAATAATTGCATGTTTAAAGTTATAAGTTTGAGCGCTCTTCTCATCCATAACACGTAAACTGTTGTTATCTACGAAATAAGCTTCACCTTTAACAATCTCTACTTTATTACCTTTTAATAATCCTTCAACGCCACCTGTTAATTTCTTAACTACTGACTGTTTGAATTCTTGAACTTTGTCAAATTTAAGTGAAACACTTTCAGCAATAACACCTAAATTTTCAGAGTTTTTAGTTTCATCATAACGGTGAGATGCGTGTAATAATGCTTTTGATGGAATACATCCAACGTTAAGACATACACCGCCTAATTCGCCTTTTTCAACGATTGTTACTTTTTGACCTAATTGTGCTGCACGAATTGCTGCAACATATCCTCCAGGTCCTGCTCCGATTACAATAGTATCTGTTTCAATTGGGAAATCTCCAACTACCATGTTTTACCCCTCCATTAATAATAATTCTGGATTATTTAATAAACGCTTGATATGGTTCATTGCATTTTGTCCAGTAGCACCATCGATTTGTCTATGGTCAAAGCTTAATGATAATGATAATACTGGCGCAGCTACAATTTCACCATCTTTAACGATAGGTTTTTGGGCAATACGACCAATACCTAAGATAGCTACTTCTGGATGATTTATCACTGGTGTAAACCATTGTCCACCTGCTGATCCAATATTACTAATAGTACAAGTAGCACCTTTCATTTCATCTGAAGTTAATTTACCATCGCGTGCTTTTACAGCTAATTCATTAATCTCATCTGAAATTTGGAACATAGATTTACGATCAGCATGTTTTACAACAGGGACTAATAAACCTCTGTCTGTATCTGCTGCGATACCAATATTCCAATAATGTTTGTGTACAATTTCGCCAGCTTCTTCATTAAATTCTGTGTTAAGCGCTGGATATTTTTTAAGCGCAGAAACGAGTGCTTTCACAACGTAAGGTAAGAATGTTAATTTAGTACCTTGCTCAGCTGCTACTTCTTTGAATTTTTTACGGTGATCCCATAATTCTTGAACATCGATTTCATCCATTAAAGTAACGTGAGGTGCAGTGTGTTTAGAATTCACCATTGCTTTTGCAATTGCTTTACGCATAGCAGGAATTTTTTCTGTTGTTTCTGGGAATTCTCCTTCACTAGAAACTGGCGCTGATTGTGCTGCGCTCGCAGAAGTTTCTTCTGCAGTTTCAGGTGCGCTCTCAGTTGAAGCTGCACTTGCATCTCCATTTAAGTATGCATCAATGTCTTCTTTCGTTGTACGTCCATTTTTACCTGAAGCTACAACAGCTTTAATATTCACACCATTTTCACGTGCATATTTACGTACTGAAGGCATTGCTTTAACACGTTTGTTTTCATCTACATCTGCATCAGCTGATGATTGTGTCGCAGCTGCTTCAGAACTTTCTTCTTTAGCAGGTTCTGCTTCTGTTTCTTCTGCAGATTCACTGCTATCGCTACCTTTAAATTCCATATCTTCTGCATCAGGTGCGTCAATTTTAACAATTGTATCGCCGACAACAGCTACTGTACCCTCATCTACAAGTACTTCCTCTACTGTACCTGACACAGGTGATGGGATTTCTACTACAGATTTGTCATTTTGTACTTCAGCTAAAACATCATCTTCTTCGATATTATCTCCAGCTTTAACAAACCATTTTACAATTTCACCTTCGTGGATACCTTCACCAATATCGGGTAATTTAAATTCAAATGCCACGTTATTATCCTCCTAAAAATTCATATTTAGTCAAAAATTAGAAAATGAGAACGGAACTTATGATTCGCAATCTCATGCTGTTTTATTATTAATAATTGAAGCTGGGATAACATTTCAAAAGCTATCCCAAACTTATTAATATTTATTAAAATTCTAATGTTGCTTTTGCTTTTTCAATGATATCGTTTTTGTTTGGTAACCAAACATTTTCTGCTTGAGTAAACGGATAAACGGTATCAGCAGCAGCTACACGAGCAATTGGTGCTTCTAATGATAGGATTGCACGTTCAGCTAATTCAGAAGCAACTGTTGCTCCAACACCAGCTTGGCGTTGTGCTTCTTGAACTACAACTGCACGTCCAGTTTTTTCTACTGAAGCAACTAACGTTTCTAAGTCGATTGGTTGTACCGTACGTAAATCAATCACTTCCACTGAATGACCATCTTTTTCTAACTCTTCAGCAGCTTTTAATGATTCTTGTACCATGGCACCGTAAGCAATTAAAGTAATGTCATTACCTTCTTGTTTGACACTTGCTTTACCAATTTCAATTGTATACTCTTCTTCTGGAACTTCTTCACGGAAAGAACGATACAATTTCATGTGCTCTAAATATACAACTGGGTCATTACTTCTAATTGCAGAAATTAATAATCCTTTTGCGTCATAAGGGCTTGATGGAATAACTACATTCAATCCTGGTGATTGCGCTAAGATACCTTCTAAATTATCTGCGTGTAGTTCTGGAGTATGGACACCACCACCAAATGGAGCACGAATTGTTACTGGTGCTTGTTTTGAGTTACCAGAACGGAAACGTGTACGTGCAATTTGACCTGCAACAGAGTCAAATACTTCAAATACGAATCCTAAGAATTGGATTTCCATTACTGGACGGTAGCCTTGTGTAGTTAAACCTAAAGCTAAGCCACCAATTCCAGATTCAGCTAGAGGTGTATCAAATACACGGTCTTCACCGAATTCTTTTTGTAATCCTTCAGTTACACGGAATACACCACCGTTAACACCGACGTCTTCACCGAAAAGTAAGACATTTTCATCATTTTGTAATTCGGTTTTAAGCGCATTGTTAATCGCTTGAACCATTGTCATTTGTGCCATCGGTTACTTCGACTCCTTCTCTTTGTAGATTTCATATTGTTCTGCTAAATGTTGAGGCATTTCTTCATACATATTTTCCATTAAGTCTGTAACTGTTTGTTTTTCTGTATTATCCGCTTCTTTAATAGCAGTTTTAATTTCAGCTTTCGCACGATCGATTACTTCGTTTTCTTTCTCTTCAGTCCATAGACCTTTATTTTCTAGATGTTTTCTAAAACGAACTAACGGATCTTTTTTCTCCCATTCAGAATCTTCGTCTGAAGTTCTGTATTTCGTTGGATCGTCACCAGCCATTGTATGTGGACCATAACGATAAGTAATTGTTTCAATAAGTGTTGGACCCTCACCGTTCACAGCACGATCACGCGCTTCTTTAGTTGCTTGATATACTGCAAGTGCATCCATTCCATCTACTTGTATGCCAGGAATACCTACTGAAATCGCTTTTTGAGCTAATGTTTCAGCAGCTGTTTGTTTACTACGTGGCGTAGAAATCGCATAGTTATTATTTTGAATCACAAAAATTGCTGGCGCTTTGTAAGCTGAAGCGAAGTTAATACCTTCATAGAAATCACCTTGTGAAGAACCACCATCACCAGTATATGTGATTGCTACAGCTTGTTTCCCACGTTTTTTAAGTCCAAGTGCAACACCAGCAGTTTGTACATATTGTGCACCGATAATAATTTGTGGGCTTAGCGCGTTAACACCCTCAGGCATTCTATTTCCTTTGAAGTGACCTCTAGAGAATAAAAACGCTTCAGTTAATGGCAAACCTTGCCAAATTAATTGTGGTACGTCACGATAACCAGGAAGAATGAAGTCTTCTTGTTCTAATGCGTATTGAGAAGCTAATTGTGAAGCTTCTTGTCCAGCAGTAGGCGCATAGAATCCTAATCTCCCTTGTCTATTTAAAGAAATAGAACGTTGATCAAGAATACGTGTCCAAACCATTCTTTCCATTAATTCTACTAATTGCTCGTCTGATAAATCAGGTACTAGATCTTCATTAACGATATTACCGTCTTCATCCAAAATTTGGATCATTTCAAATTGAGATTCAGTATCTTTCAATACTTTCTCTGCATCGAATTGGGCTTTTAATTTCGGAGCCATTCAATTCACCATACCTTTCCCGTATAATAGAAATTCATTTTATCCTTTAACATTGTATCACAAAACTGTTTCACTGTTAAACAAATATGAAAAGTTCTGTAATACAGTAAATAGGTACAGTTTTAAAACTGTATCACTAATTTCAAACTTGCTGTACTATATTTTTCTCAAGTTTCAAAGCGTCAATGTCCAAAAGAATGTAAGCGCCCTCATTTATAATGCTATAGTTATTTACATTAAATTTCAAATTAATAGCATTTTTATGTTAATTTAAATTATCAACATCTTGTTTTTCTTTATTTACTTTTTCCATTGCGTCTTTGTATTTATTAAACGATTTGTCCATAGTTTTATATGATTTGGATACAGCTTCTGTTTTTTTATTCATTTCTTCTTGATTAGCTTGATCACGTGAGCCATATTCAAATAAATCTTTTTCTTTATCCATAATATTTTTATATGAATTTGCATAGTTATCATGTGCCTTATATTTATCTTTCAAAGCATCATTTAACTCTTTCACTTCTTTTTTCTTATCTTTGTCACTAATATTATCTAAATGTTTTTGAGCTTTTTTAAACGCTTCTTCTGAATTATCTAAAGCATTTTCTTCTTTTTTAAATTCTTTTTTTCTTTTCTCAACATTATCTACAATTTTTTCAGAAGTTTGTTTTGCTTCTTGTTGGTCTTTACCATTGATTTTTTTAACAAGTTTTTGTTTTTCTTGCTCTAGTTCGTTAAGTTTTTTGCCTACTGAAGAAACAGGCTTTTCTTCATCAAATGCTTGTTGTATCTTTTCATTATAATCTTTTATTTCACTTTTATCCGTTGTACATCCAGCTATAAGTACTGTGGAAGCTAGTATGGCACCAATACCATATTTAAATTTCATTTTGAAAAATCCTCCTTTTTCGTGTGCTATATTATATAATAAATTTTAATAAATCAAATGAATTACTGTATTTTATTTGGTAATCTTTGGTATATTTTATATTAAGGAAGGTGTATGAACAAATGTTAACAATGAAAGATATAATTCGAGATGGACATCCTACGCTACGCGAAAAAGCTAAAGATGTCGAGGTTCCATTATCAAATGAAGATAGAGAAACATTAAAAGCTATGAGAACATTTTTAATAAATAGTCAAGATGAAGAAACTGCTAATAAATATGGTCTCCGTTCTGGTGTCGGACTTGCAGCGCCACAGATTAATATTTCTAAAAAAATGATTGCGGTTTATTTACCGGATGATGGCGAAGGTAAAAGTTATGACTTGATGTTAGTGAATCCTAAAATTATGAGTCATAGCATTCAAGAAGCTTATCTACCTACTGGTGAAGGGTGCTTAAGCGTAGACGAAAATATACCAGGCCTAGTACACCGTAAATATAGAGTTACTGTTAAAGCAAAAGACATAGATGGTAACGATGTCAAATTACGTTTAAAGGGTTATCCAGCCGTTGTGGTTCAACATGAAATAGATCATATTAATGGCATCATGTTTTATGATCACATAGATTCAGAACATCCATTGCAACCTCATGAAGATGCAGTAGAAGTATAAAAAAAGAACTGTTAGTAAACGTGCCAATCGCGTACGCTTACTAACAGTTCTTTTTACATAAAGTCGTCTCTTCTTTCATGGTATATAATATTGAGCTCTTGTAACTCTTTTTTCAAAGCATTTAATTCTTGAATATCAATAAATACAGGGTCATGATTGTGTTTCACATAATTTTGATCTTCATTTACAGTGTCAATGATTTCATTATAATTGAAAAACATGATAACTTGTTCCGCACGTATTTCAAATGTAATATCTTGAAAGACCTTGTCAGTTCGTTGTTTCTCACTTTTAATATCTTCAACAATACGCTTCACTTTATCCATATCAATCATCCTCATCTCGTCTTTATTACTTTCTACTATTACTTTCTATTTTAAATTATTAATTATTATATTTCCTTTTAATCATAATTAATTTTTATTATTGACTCAAGCTATATGATGATTCATTTAATATTTGAATATATGTAGCCTAAATTTACTTAGTTAAATACCTTTTATAAAGTGAATCACTTTTTTCTACATATTAAGCTTTAGCAGAAAATAAAACTGCTTTATTTATTCTACTACATCATGTAAAATGAGAAATAACTGAAAACATACGAATATGTTCTATTTGTATTTTTCTATACGAACGAATTTAAAATGACCCTAGAAACATACTGGGCAACTGCTCGTATGTTCTCTTTATATAAAACGTAGTTTCAATTCACTTTTAGTGAAATTTATTTTATTTAAAATTGAGAAACTCACAAAATATTATACATTTCAGGGTTTATATAAATAATCTAACCAAAACTTAGGAGGAAATAGATATAATGGCAGTATTTAAAGTATTTTTTCAACATAACAAAGATGAAGTAGTCGTAAGAGAACACACACAAACAATTTATGTTGAAGCTCAATCAGAAGAACAAGTAAGAAGATATTTGAAAGACCGTAATTACAATATCGAGTTTATTACTAAACTTGAGGGCGCACATTTAGAATATGAAAAACAATCAGATCATTTTAATGTGGAGCAAGCTGAGTAATGAAACAAATTCATAAAAATGAAGTTGCGGTATATGCCCTTGGTGGCTTAGGTGAAATCGGAAAAAACACTTATGCCGTAGAATATCAGGATGAAATCGTAATTATAGATGCAGGTATCAAATTCCCTGATGATAATTTATTAGGAATTGATTACGTGATTCCTGACATTACTTATTTAGAACAGAATCAAGACAAAATAGTTGGTCTGTTCATAACACACGGCCACGAAGACCATATAGGTGGTGTGCCCTACCTATTAAAACAAATAAACGTGCCTATATATGGTGGACCATTAGCTTTAGGTTTAATCAGAAATAAATTAGAAGAACATCACTTGTTAAGAACAACAGAACTTGTTGAAATCGAAGAAAGCTCTGTTATTAAATCTAAACATTTCGAAGTTTCATTCTATTTAACAACACATAGTATCCCAGAATCATATGGTGTTATCGTTAATACACCAGAAGGCAATATTGTTCATACTGGTGATTTCAAATTTGACTTTACGCCAGTTGGTGAACCAGCAAATATTGCGAAGATGGCAAAACTTGGAGAAGAAGGTGTCCTTTGTTTACTTTCAGACTCTACTAATTCATTAGTTCCTGACTTTACATTGAGTGAGCGTGAAGTTGGCCAAAATGTTGAAAAGATATTCCGTAATTGTAGTGGTAGAATCATCTTTGCTACTTTTGCATCTAATATATATCGTGTTCAACAAGCTGTTGAAGCTGCAATTAAACACAATCGTAAAATTGTAACTTTTGGTCGCTCAATGGAAAACAATATTAAAATTGGTATGGAACTCGGTTATATTAAAGCACCACCTGAAACTTTTATAGAACCAAATAAAATTAATAGTGTGCCTAAACATGAATTACTAATTTTATGTACTGGGTCACAAGGTGAACCAATGGCGGCTCTATCAAGAATTGCTAATGGTACACACAAACAAATTAAAATTATTCCAGAAGACACTGTAGTATTTAGTTCTTCACCTATTCCAGGTAATACTAAAAGTATTAACCGCACTATAAATGCATTATACCGAGCAGGTGCTGAAGTCATACACAATAAGGTATCAAATATTCACACATCTGGTCACGGATCTAAAGGCGATCAACAATTAATGTTACGCTTGTTACGTCCAAAATTCTTCCTCCCAATTCATGGTGAATATCGCATGTTAAAAGCACATGGCCAATCAGGAATTGAATGTGGTGTGGAACCAGACAACGTGTTTATCTTTGACATCGGTGATGTTTTAGCTTTAACACATAATTCAGCTAGAAAAGCTGGAAGAATACCATCTGGCAATGTTTTAGTGGATGGTAGCGGTATTGGAGATATCGGAAACGTAGTTATCCGAGATAGAAAACTATTGTCAGAAGAAGGCCTAGTCATCGTCGTTGTTAGTATAGACTTTAAAACGAACAAATTACTATCTGGTCCTGACATCATTTCTCGTGGTTTTGTTTATATGCGTGAATCTGGTCAATTAATTTATGATGCCCAAAGAAAAATCAAAACAGATGTTATTTCTAAACTGAATCAAAATCCAGAAATACAATGGCATCAAATTAAATCATCAATCATTGAAACACTACAGCCGTATTTATTTGAAAAAACTGCACGTAAACCAATGATTTTACCAGTGATCATGAAGGTAAATGAAGATAATACATCTTCTCAAAATAAAAAAACACAAAATAAACCAAATCAGAAAAAAGACAATTCAAAAAAACACAATAGTAAATCTCAAAACAAAAATACAAAAGATACTAACAACAAAGATAATAAAAACATCGCTCAGAAAGCAAAACAAAAACAAAAAAATGATGGTAACCAAACGGACCAATCAACCAAATCATAATCAAACTCAATGCTTCATCCATTTGTAATGGATGAGGCATTTTTATATTAAACACTTGCTATTTTGACTGAGTACATTAATTAAAAGTTAAGTTTGAACCTTCGTATAACTTGTCTATTCACAAATATCAAAATCCCTTAAAGAATACACTTTACACAAAAAAGAAGAGTGTGGGACATCACTCACTGTTCTGTTCCACCTCTTCTACGTTAGTTCATATATTAATTTTTATCTTACTACCTTTTTTTCAAATCGGTTTAAGTCATTATCATGACCAATCATAATTAAAATATCCCCAATTTCAATATTTATGTTTGGGTCTGGAGATACGATAATGTCTCTACCTCTTTTAATGGCAATAATACTTATACCATATTGCGCTCTAATATCTAATTCTATAATGGTTTGTCCTGCCATTTTTTCACTAACTTTAATTTCTACTATTGAGTGTTCATCTGCTAGTTCTAAATAATCTAAAACACTAGCACTAGCTACATTATGTGCAATTCTCCTACCCATATCTCTTTCAGGATGAACAACGGTATCTGCACCAATTTTATTTAAAATTTTTGCATGATAATCATTTTGAGCTTTTGCCGTTACTTTCTTAACACCTAACTCTTTTAAAATTAAAGTCGTTAACGTACTCGATTGAATATTTTCACCAATTGCAACAATTACGTGATCAAAATTTCTAATGCCTAAACTTTTCATCACAGCTTCGTCAGTTGTGTCAGCAATTACCGCATGTGTGGCAATATCACTATATTCATTCACACGCGCTTCATCCATATCAATCGCCATAACATCCATATCTAAAGCATTTAATTCTCTAACAATACTACCGCCAAAACGACCTAAACCTATAACCACATATTCTTTATCCATATGCGTCCTCCAAAAATAAGATAATTGAAATATATCAAATATCCGTAGCTTAAACAATAAACATCGCTACTATATTTAAGTATATTCGTCTATTTTTTACCTTCAACATATTTTTTATCAAAAACAAATAATCTCAATAATAATATTAGCGATGGAATTAGTAAAAGTAAACCTAAAATAAATGCGATGATTAAAGCAATAGCCATCCCACTATTCACAACATGTTCATCTATACGAATATATGGATATAAAATGTATGGTAACTTACTTACACCATAACCGAAGAACGCAAAAGCCATTTGTAAAATAACTAAGACAAATGCAAAACCATGCCATTTTTTCATCAATGTGAGTAACATTGTACCAGCAAAACATAAAAAGCTGAGTGCAAACATCCACCAATAATCAAATACCGCTGTATAGAAATGCGTTTCATTTTGCAATCTTAACGATAAGAATACAAATAATGAAATAGCGATCATTGGTGGTCCCCAAAATAAGAACCAGTATCTTAATAAATCATAAGCTGGTTTATCATTCGCTTTAGAAGCATAATAAGTTAAAAATCCAGATGAAATATAAAGTACAGATATGATTGCAAGAAATACAACTGACCATGAATATGGACTTAACAATAATTCAAACCAATTTAAATCTAAATGGTTGCTTGAACCGGTAATATAACCACCCTCAGAAATCGTTAATGTAGTGGCTAATGCAGCTGGTATGAATAATCCTGCTAAACCATAAAGTGCAAGCCATGGTAGTTTTGTGTCTGGTCCATAGTTTTCAAAAGCATAAAAGCCACCTCTTATGGACAACAATATCAACGCAATTGATGCTGGTAAAAGCAACACTGTACCAAAATACATCGCGGAATCTGGGAAAAACCCAACCATTCCTACGAAGAAGAATACGAAGAAAACATTCGTTACTTCCCAAACCGGATTAAGGTAACGTGCAATCAAATGGTTTATTTTTTTATCTTGTTTTGTCAATTTAGCATGTAACGTAAAGAAACCAGCACCAAAATCAATTGATGCAACAATAATATAACAAAATAAGAATATCCATAGTACTGTGATACCTATATATGCGAATATCATCATGCATCACCTCTTTCCGATGAAGTTACTTCAAATTCTTTATATGCTGGTTTATTTTTAAACATCCTTATTAGTACATAAGAAGAAGTAACAATCAATATTAAATATAATATACCAAATAATATTGTTACGAACGTTAAACCACCTGCTTGAGTGGCAGCTTCAGCCACTTTTAGATAACCACGCACAATCCAAGGTTGACGACCTTGTTCCGTTAAGAACCAACCAAATTCTATTGCCAACATCGCTGCAGGTCCAGTTAATAAAGCGCCATATAGCATTGGTTTGGAATAAGTGAATTTTCGTAATTTTTTAAAGCATAATGTTAGTACAAAAGCAGCTGAAACAATTAAACAGAACACGCCCATCGACACCATTAAGTCAAAATAATAATGGACAATCATCGGTGGATGTAGTTCTTTTGGAAATTCATCCAAGCCTTTCACCTTAGTATTAACATTATTATCAGCCAAGAAGCTAAGTAGACTCGGAATTTTAATTGCACCAGTTACTTCTTGTGTTTCTTCATTTAAAGAACCAAAAAGCACTAAATCAGCATTGGATTCCGTATCAAAATGCCATTCATACGCAGCTAATTTTTCTGGTTGTTCTTGATGTAAAAATTTTGCAGATAAATCTCCTGCCAACATAGAACCTAACGTAAAGACAACGCCAAGTATCATTGTTAATTTTAAAGCTTTTTTATGATATTCTGCATCTTTTTTAAACTTATTTTTCACTAATTTGAATGCAGCAATGGCAGCTAGTACAAAAGCCATCGTCATAAAAGCAGTCGTTACAACGTGAAAAGATCTTATTAAAAATGAGTCGTTAAACATTGCCACCCAAGGTTCAACATTTATCATTTTACCATTTTTAATTTCAAAACCAGCCGGTGTATTCATAAATGAATTAACCGCTGTAATAAAGAAGGCAGAGAAAGAACCTCCAATAATCACTGGTATACTAATTAAAAAATGCGTCCATTTACCCTTAAATCTATCCCATGTATATAAGTATATACTTAAGAAAATCGCTTCAAAGAAAAATGCAAATGTTTCCATAAATAATGGTAATGCAATCACATGACCACCCATTTGCATAAATGTTGGCCATAGTAATGACAGTTGTAAACCTATAATCGTACCTGTTACAACCCCCACTGCCACAGTAATCGTATAACCTTTAGACCATCTTTTGGCTAACGTTATATAATGGGGATCATTCTTTTTAATCCCTAAAAACTCAGCAACTGCAAACATCAATGGTACACCTACACCTATTGTTGCAAATATGATATGCACTGCAAGTGTCATTGCAGTTAGAAAACGAGCTAATTCAACTGAATCCATAATATCACCTTTTTAATTTATTTGTGACAAAAATCACAACGTCCATTCATTATAAACCCAATGGCTATGTTTTAAAATTAGTTAAACTCAGAATTAAGTGACAAATTAATGACCAATTACATGTAATTTTATAGCTTGAATTATAATTAAAAGTCACTTACTATTAAAGAAAATGACTTTGTAGAAAGGATTGATGCTGAATGACTGATATCATCATTTACACACAAAATGATTGTCCTCCTTGCACCTTTATAAAAAACTATTTAACTGATAAAGGTTTTAAATATATAGAAAAAAACATTGCTAATCAGCAATATCGAAATGAAATGATTGATTATGATGCATTTGCAACACCCTTTATATTATTGAATGGTGAACCAATATACCAAGTTGATATGGATAAAATTAACCAAGTTTTAAATATTGAAACAACACATTAAATTTCACAACTCTATAAAATTATCTAAATCAACTAGGCTAATAAAGTAATTCATCGCTTTAGTTGTTTTAACTAACCATAACCTAATTTCAGCTATATTAAACAAAATGAGCAAGTAGATAGATGCTCCTTATCCACTGTTATATGTATATCTGCTTAGTATTAAAATAAATCGCAATATAACTAAAAAACTGGTAATCCATTATATAATGAATTACCAGCTTTTTTTATTTCGTATAATTACTTACTAAATCTTGTACTTCTTCAGAAGTAGCACAGTTAATCGCTTTTTGCGCTAACTCTTCCATCTCATTTTTACTTAATCCTTTAATTTGACGACGTGCTTTAAGAATTGATGTAGCACTCATAGAGAATTCGTCTAATCCTAGGCCCAATAGTAATGGAATAGCAATTTCATCTCCGGCCATTTCTCCACACATTCCAGTCCATTTGCCTTCTTTATGAGAAGCATCAATCACTTGTTGTACTAAACGTAAAATTGCTGGATTGTATGGTTGATACAAGTAAGATACTCGCTCTGACATACGATCTGCGGCCATTGTATATTGAATTAAATCATTCGTTCCGATGCTGAAGAAATCTACTTCTTTAGCAAAAACATCTGCTAATGCTGCAGTTGAAGGAATTTCTACCATGATACCAACTTCTATATCATCAGATACTTCAATACCTTCATTTGTTAAATTTTCTTTTTCCTCTAATAACAATGCTTTCGCATCACGGAATTCTTTAATTGTCGCTACCATTGGGAACATAATATTTAATTTCCCATAAGCTGACGCACGTAATAAAGCACGCAATTGTGGTCTAAAAATGTCAGGTTGATCTAAACATAAACGAATCGCACGGTATCCTAAGAATGGATTCATTTCTTCTGGTAAATTTAAATATGGGAGTTCCTTATCTCCACCAATATCTAAAGTACGAACAACAACGCGTTTATCTTCCATTGTTTCAAGTACTTTTTTATAAGCTTCAAACTGTTCATCTTCAGTCGGCATTTCGTCTCTACCCATATATAAAAATTCAGTACGATATAATCCGACACCTTCAGCGCCATTTTCAATTACACCTTTCAAATCATTTGGTGTACCGATATTAGCAGCGAGTTCAGCATGAGCACCATCAACAGTTGTTGTTTCTTCATCGCGTAATTTTTGAAGTTCCTTTTTATCTTCAAAGAAACGTTCACGCTTGTTTTGATATGCAATGACTTCGTCTTCTGTAGGATCAATAATCACTTCGCCAGTTAAACCATCAACAATAATCATATCACCTTGTTTAACTTCTTGCGTGATTGATTTCGTTCCTACTACTGCAGCAATTTCAAGTGAGCGACTCATAATTGCTGAGTGAGAAGTTCTACCTCCAATATTTGTAACAAAACCTTGTACAAATTCCTTGTTTAATTGAGCAGTATCAGAAGGTGTTAAATCATTACCTATAATAACAACGCTTTCATCAATCATACTAGGATTTGGTAATTCCACACCCAATATATGTGCTAAAACGCGTTTTGACACATCACGAATATCTGCAGCGCGCTCTTTCATGTATTCATTATCCATCGCTTCAAAAATAGTAATGAATTGTCCAGTTACATCAGAAAGCGCAGTTGGTGCGTTAACTTGTTCATTTTTTATTTTATCTTCAATCGGTTGAATTAACTCTGGATCATCTAAGACTAGTAAATGTGCATCAAAAATAGCGGCTTTATCAGCACCAAGATTTTTTTCAGCATTATTTCTAATTTTTGTTAATTCAACTTTAGATGTTTCAATAGCATTTTGAAACTTAGCAATTTCTGCGTCGACATCTCGAATCTTCTCACTATCGTATGAAAGATCAGGTTCAACTAATAAATATGCTTTAGCAATTGCTACACCATCTGAAGCAGCAATGCCATTAATATAATTAGACATATTATTTAGTTAATCCTTCTTTAGATAAGATATCAGTAATCGCTTCCATTGCATCTGTTTCATCGCTACCATCAGCATAGATTGTAATTTCAGCATCTTTACCTACACCTAAACTCATAACACCCATGATTGATTTCAAGTTAACTTTTTTACCGTTATATTCTAATTGAATATCTGAATCAAATTTTGATGCAGTTTGAACAAGCATTGTAGCTGGACGTGCATGAATACCTGTTTCGTCAATAATTACATATGATTTTTGTTCCATAATATGATGTCTCCTTCGTATAGTTAGAATCGTTAGTTTATTATAAAACCTAGCATAGTTTTATATAATAACATTACCAAATTATACATATAAATTCAATTCGTTGCACCCATGATATGACAATATTCAATGAATATTGTTACTTTTTATGAAAACGCTCCACCATTACATTAAAGATTTAACAACCTTTTCACATTTTTCAATATGATCATCACCGATTTTTTTCATAAAGTAATAACTGATTGAAGCCGAAATAGCTTGCCCTACAAGTGGGAACCATTTTGTTTGTTTAGCAGCCATACGTTTTGCAACATCTCTAATAACGACTTTTAATATGGCATTAGATACTTTTCTACCTATAAATTGACTACCCTGTATTGCAGCAGCTGTAAAAATACGTTCTTTTACATCTTCTCTCATTGAATTTACTTGTTTGTGATCTAAACCATAGATTTTATTAACGTCTTCTATAATATCTCTCATTAGCTTGATATCGACACCAAAGTCAAGGCCTGGTATTGGTACAATACTAACACTTGAAGATAACATTGATTTTTTTCTCACTATAGCTTGAGCGCGTTGACGACGTTCATCTAATTCTATGTTAGTCGTTGGTATATCGCTTTTATTTTTTATATCTTCAATATTTAAAACTTTATTTCCGACTTTCTGTGTTACATTATTAGTTATTTTATTTTTAAAACTCATGATATTCACTCCTTGGTAAAATCTTGTACTGTAAAAATATTACCCTCTTTCACAGAAATTACTGTATATTTACAAAAATAGCCTTCAAATATTTTGATGGTTTATAGTGTGGATGTGTTTTAAAATCTTTTGGTAATCCCATTACCTCTGATAGTTCAAAATCAACTTCTGCATTATTCAATGTATCTTTAATCATTTTTTTAAATGCTTTTAATGAAAATGTACTATTATTCGTACACAATAATAAAGTTCCATTTGGCGAAAGTACTTCCAAAGCACCTAGTATTAATTTATCGTAATCTTTCAATACTGAAAATGTTTTTTTCTTATTTCTTGCAAAACTAGGTGGATCAATAACGATTGTGTCATAAAGTAAATCATGACGGCGCGCGTAATTAAAATAATCAAAGGTATCCATTACAAATATATATTGTGTCTTTGGATCAATTGCATTTAAGCCAAAATTTTCTTCTGTTAATGTGCGTGATCTGTTAGCTAAATCAACGCTAGTAGTGACTTTGGCCTTTTCTGCTGAGACAACTGAAAAAGCACCAGTATAACTAAACACATTTAACAAATACCTATCCTCAGCAAAATGATCTCTTAATTTCTTTCGTACTTCTTTTTGATCCAAGAAAATACCTGTCATAGGGCCATCATTTAAATCCACATTATAAAATGTGAAATTTTCTTCGATTATAATAGGAAATTCTGGTGCTTCCCCATCAACAAACCCTCCAGCTATTTGAGCATCTTTAAATCTCATTTTTTCAAACACAGATTTATATTCTAAGGTATTTTTTAATGCATTTAAAATTTGATAACGGTATTTATAAATACCTTTAGAATACCATTGTATTAAAAAGTGTCCGTTATAATTATCAATAGTTAGACCACCTACACCATCACCTTCACCATTAAATATTCTAAAAGCATTAGTACCTTCAATATTATAAAAATACGCTCTTTCTTGTATTGCGATTTCAAAAAGTCTCTCAAAAAATTGAGTATTAATCACTTCATTTTCATCATAGCTCAATACCCATCCAAGTCCTTTATGTTGCCTTCCGACGTACGCAGTTGCAATATAGGTTTGTTCATCATTTACTAACGAGAATAAATCGCCCTCTTTTAAATGGTCATGCGCATACACGTCATCATCATCGATTAATGGATATCCATTTAGATATTTCGTTTCTTTACCTTTATTTAATACGGCAGTTTTCATAATTATATGTCAGCCTTTCTTCTAATTTTATAATTTATGCTTTCTTATTCTATCATCTCAAGAAATATCGTAACATCATTTATCTATAATTGAATGATTTCTCAATTCAAACATTATATTATTGTTTTTAATCTTTTGTGTTATATCAATCATGAATCAAAAAGGACTGGCATTTAGCTATAGCCAGTCCTTTAAAAATTTATTTACTTGTTAATCTTTTGAAGGTTCACGCAATTTAATAATAAATGATACAATTACTGCGATTAACATCACAAACAATATTGGCGTAATGAAAATTGACAATAGTAGGCCATGAACCATAATATTCATAAATTCTGTTAACAATTTGAAAAATAATATACTAACCATAAACAACTGCAGATAATAGAATTTATCTCTCAAGAAGTTCGTTAATGTCGTTAATATATAAGCAATAATAATCAGCATTAGTAATAATAAGGTAATCCATTCAATCACATATTGTGTTTGAGAAATTTCCCAATTACCTGAAACAAATAAAGCATTTCTATTATTAAATTCTATAATTGTAAAGAATAATAATACAACACCACAAAATATTTCTACATAAGCTGATTTAACCCATTTTGGAATTTTCATCCAATTTGGAATATCATCCTCTTGTATATCAATAATATTCTTCCATTTTTCGATAAATTTGTCTTTTTTATCTCTTAATTTTTGAATATCAACACTTCTACGTGTTTTCCGAGTAAACTCAGTTGTCTTATCTTGTAAACTTTTCAAATGCTCTTTCGTTTGGTTTGTAACTGTACCTTTGCTTGTTCTAGATAATTCAGGTTCTTCTTCACCTAATTCTTGTTTTGTTAAAGGAAGTGCCCTTCTTAAAAACAAGAAATTCCAAATTGACATTTGACCTAGTAACCACATTATTAAAAAGAATGTATTTACACTCAAAATATCAATAGGGATAATTTCGTCACTATCTATTCTTCCATATAATACGATTTGCGTAATTAAATAACTTATCCCATAACTGAAAATAATTAATAAATAATGATATTTTCTGTGATTTGGATTTAGTTCATCTTTATATACAATATACCCAATATGAACTACAAATGGGATAATAAAAATGATAGCAAAGAAGCTATAAACTTGTGTCATTAAAATAAGTGTTATAATGAAGAACAGTATACCTATCACTAAGAAGAAGATTGAAACATCATAATCATATCTTGTTGTTCTTAATAGCGTGAATCCGAGTAAGATGACTGCAATACCAAATAAAATAATTAATACTGCACTTATAACAGGGAAATTCCCTATATAATTACTCATGACTCTTATGATTTCTGCAAAAAATGCATTTATAAAATCCCAAACATTATGAATATGTAATTCAATTTTACCTTTATCCTTTAAGTCATGGACCATAGATAAATTTATTAAAATGATGAGACCTGTGAAGAGCGAAACGATGCCTATTATATAACTATATAATATCTCAGCGTGTTTCTTTAAAAAAGACATACCATTCACCTCAAAGTTATTATATATTAACATTTAGTTCTTGTCTTTAATAAATCAATAAATAAGTCTATAGTATGATAGAAAATAGTTGTACAGTCAAGTTTCCACCAAACATAATCGATTAAACAAATATTTCAAATTTAACGTAATATACAGTTAGATCTTTGTGGTTTAGTTTCCAAATAAAGTGGTATATTGAAAACATAAGTCATTTGAATATTGAAGGAGTGTTTAACTATGAGTAAAGAAGAATTAAATAAAAAAGCAGCTGAAAAAGCAAAAGAAGCTGAAGATAAATTGAAAGATAAAAAAGAATCTGCTGAAGATAGTACTGAAGAAACGAAAAAAAATATTCAAGATACTTTAGATTAAACTAAATGTGCTTGATTTCTATATGAACATTACAATTTAAATTAAAAGAGAACAATAGCATTTAATTTTTGTTCATTCTATCAAGGTTAATATTAAAAAATCTGAAACATCAATCTCATAATTAGTCTAAAGGACTAAAACCACTTTTACATGGTTTTAGTCCTTTATTTAATATCATGTCATTTGATTTTCATACTTCTTACTCAAAATATGATTCGAGACTATACTCTGACACACATATGAATAAATGGATGAAGCACACAACAACATCTTAACAATGATATATTTGGACAATAATTAAAAACACTTTCTTATAAATTACACTACATCATGTATTTATTGTGATATGTAACTGAACTTGACAATTCCCTTTTTCATAAAAAACGATGAATTAAACAAACTTTAATTAACAAAACCACACTGCCACATCACTCAATGCACTATACAAAAAGTCTTTATTTAACCTTACGTTATGTGTTGTGATTGAAGTCATAAATATCAAATTCAACGTTAATACACCTTGACATAACTAATTAAAAGTCATACATTATAGTTAAAATTAAATTTAATATTCGCACTAGGGGTGTTTAGTGACTGAGATGAGGTATACCCTCAAACCCTTTGAACCTGATCTAGATTAAACTAGCGTAGGAAAGTGTATCGTGATATGTTTTTTGGTATCCGTATGCCTATATTTAACGCGCAACTTCTAGATGGTTGTGCGTTTTTTTATTGGAGGAGAATTTATGTCAAAAGGTTTAAAACTATCAGAAATTTTAGTAACCGTACTTATAGCTGTTGTGTTTGCTATCGTCTATAATATTTGGACTTTAGTATACAAGGCAGTGCAAGTTTCTGGTCTTCATATTGAAGAACTAACATATGGTGCATGGTTTATGGCTGCAATTGTTGCATATTTGATTATACCAAAAGCTGGTATTGCGATTTTAGCTGAATTTGCTGCTGGTGCAGGTGAAACAATTGTCATGGGAAGATTTGATATTCCAACAATGGTCTATGCATTACTTCAAGGATTAGCATGTGAGATTATTTTCGCTATTTTCAGATATAAATCACGTTCGGCAATGGTAGCTATGTTAGCAGGATTTTTAGCATCTGTTGCGACACTTCCTCTTGATTTTGCTTATGGTTATTTAGGAGAAATTGCAGGATGGAACTTAACACTTTATATCGTATTTAGATTGATTAGCGGTATTGTTGTGGCTGGATTGTTGTCCTATTATATTGTGAAAATATTAGATCAAACTGGCGTAACCAAATTATTCAGACCTGCAACACAAAAAGATTATGACAATTTATAAGGAGCATAAAAGTTGATAGTCACTGAAAATCTACGTCTTAAATATCCAAATGGACAAAAGAAAATATTCGACAATTTATCACTTGAAATTAAAGATAAAGAGAAGGTGCTTATACTTGGTCCCTCTGGTTCAGGTAAAAGCACGTTATTGAATGTTTTAAGTGGTATCGTACCAAATCTCATTGATTTGCCAATGAAATACGATAAATTAGAGATTGATCAAGATTGTGGTGTTATTTTTCAAGAACCTGATAGCCAATTTTGTATGCCAAAGGTATATGAGGAACTCGCCTTTGTCCTTGAAAATTTACAAACGCCACGACATAAAATGGATGCATTGATTGAATCAGCACTCGAGTCTGTTGATTTAAACGTCAATAAAGACCAATATATCAATAATTTAAGTGGCGGTATGAAACAAAAATTAGCAATTGCAGAAACATTATTACAACAAGCTAATACTTTATTTCTAGATGAACCAACCGCGATGTTAGATGTAACATCAACAGAAGAATTATGGAATAAGATTAAAGCGTTATGGCAAGATCAAACTGTGATTATAGTTGAACATAAAGTAGAACATATATGGCAGCATATCGATCGTGTAATATTATTAAACTATGATGGTGTTATTATTGGTGATGCCTCACCAGCTGACATATTAAACAACTATGAACACCTTTTATCCGAATATGGCGTTTGGCATCCAAAAGCTTGGGATGAAGCACCTTTACCTATAGATTTACAGCAATCTAATATTCAATATGCCAATGAGCATCTATTTCTTTTTGAACAAGGCACTATAAAAAGAAGTAAAAAGACACTTATCGATATACCAAAACTTAATATCACTAGTGGCGAATGGATTACAATCACCGGTACAAATGGCTCAGGCAAGACTTCTTTATTAGAATCGATGATGCAACTTATTAAATATGAAGGCACAATGTCTTTTGATGGCAAAAAGCTTACTAAAATCAAAGAAGCTGCTAAAAATATGTATCTTGTATATCAAAATCCTGAAATTCAATTTATTGCGAATTCAGTATACAAAGAAATTTTTATACAAAACAAAGCTAATTATCCTTCTATATCAGAAGCTGAAGAAAAAACAATTCAAATGCTTAAAATGTTAAATTTAGAAGATGTTCAATCACAACACCCTTATGAACTGTCAATCGGGCAGAAACGTAGACTGAGTGTAGCTATAGCTTTAAGCTCTACATCAGAATATATTTTATTAGATGAGCCAACATTCGGTTTAGATAGTCATAATACATTTAATTTAATTAAATTATTCCAACAACGCGTTAGAGATGGCCAAACAATTATTATGGTTACACATGATCCTGAAATTATCGCACGCTATCCAACACGTAAATTGTGTGTAAGTCAAAAACAAATTCTAGAGATAGCAGGTGAGCATCATGTTTGAAATGTGGAAAAAACACTACTCTTTCATGGATGATGTGAATATCATTACAAAGTTAGCATTAGCTGTTTTTTTGTTTTTCTTTGTTATATTTGTACATCAATTCGATTTTATGATTTATATTTGTCTATTGATGTTCCTGTTTTTATTAATGTTCAATGGTATAAAATTTAAAATAACATTTGCTTTTATTTTCTTTACTATAACTTTCAGCCTAATTTCAGCTTTATTCATGATTTTTTATGGTGAAGGCACTCATATATTGTTTAAATTAGGATTTATTCAAATTAGTACTGAAAGTTTAGTTAGAGGGCTGCATTTAGCGTTACGTACAACAACCGTTTCATTTTTCGGTATTTTAATTGCTTTCACTTCTGAAATTGTAATGGTCTTTTACAGCCTAATGCAACATTTAAAAGTTAAGCCTAAAGTTGCTTATGCTTTTATGGCTGCTATAAGAATGGTGCCATTAATGATTAGCACTTTAGTTCAACTTAGAAAGTCTTTAAAAATGAGATATCAAATTATCTCTCAACAAAATTATAATTTATTTAGTAGAATCAAACATCTTATGATTCCACTTTTAAGCCAAAACATTAGAAAAGCTCATCAACTTGCTGTTGCAATGGAGAAAAAAGGTTTTAAAGATGGTCCGCGCACCTACTATTATCATACACCTTTCTCGTATAAAGACTTTCTATTAATCATCGTTTTTATCATCATTTTGGTTGTTGCTTATTTCTTAGCACTTCACTTACCGATTACAGGTATAAACGATGTTCGTATAAAAAATATATATTAACGATTACCTTATTATATCCAAAATTCATTACTTTCCAATTAAGAAAAGATAAGATAAAAACTAAACCACTTTGTCTTATCTTTTTATATGTCAATTAACATAGATTGATCTGTGAACACATAGCTTTTAACGATATACAGTTTCAAAATTTAAAAAGTCGTAATTTCTATACACTTCTAAATAGAAATTACGACTTTTTTTAATATTTATAAATGTTTTATTGCTTTATTACTAATATCTTTTCGATAAAATAGTCCATCGCTTTGAATTTTTTCTGCAGCTTTATAGGCATTTGCTTTAGCACTAGTAATATCATGACCTTCTCCTAATGCTAAGATGACACGACCACCATTGGTGACAAATTTATCCTTATCTCTTTTCAAACCACTGACAAAATAATTACCATTTAAATCAAAACCTGAAACAGTCTTACCTTTTTCGTAATTTCCAGGGTACCCTTTAGAAGCAAGCATTACACCAACGACAGACGAATCTTTCCATTTAAATGCTATTTTCTTTTTAGCCTCTAAATCTAAGATATGTTGCATTAAATCACTTTCCAATCTCGTTAGTAATACTTGTGCTTCAGGGTCGCCAAATCTAGCATTAAATTCTATTACTTTCGGACCATCTGCTGTTAAAATCACACCAATATAAAGGACGCCAAAAAATTCATAACCTTCTTTATACATTGCTTGAGCTATAGGTTGTGCAATGATTTCATTCGTGAGGTTAAGTACTTCCTTATCTATATGAGGTACAGGACAATACGCCCCCATACCACCTGTGTTAGGCCCTTTATCGTCATCATATGCACGTTTATGATCTTGCGCAATACAATCAAATGGCACGGCATAATCACCATTTACAAATGTCATCAATGAGAATTCTTCACCTTCTAAAAATTGCTCAAAGACAACTGTACCAAGCTCTTGTGGATACAATGAATGAACCGCTGCTTCAGCTTCACCATAATTCTCAGCTATAATTACACCTTTACCAGCTGCCAAACCATCTTTCTTTAATACGATAGGATACTGGCATGTTTCAATATAATTTAGTGCATCAGATTTGTTTGATATTTCTTTATATTCTGCAGTAGGAATATGATATTTCTGCATTAACTGCTTTGCGAATAATTTTGATCCCTCAATCTGAGCCGCTGCTTGGTTTGGCCCAAACACTTTAATTTGTTTTGCGTTTAATTTATCTGCTAAACCTTCTGTAAGTGGTTGTTCAGGGCCAATAATCACCCACGAAATATCATGCTCAACAGCAAATTCAACAATCTGAGTGTGGTCCGTTTCCGCTATTTCACAATGTACATCTGCAATGTCTGACATTGCGTCATTCCCTGGAATTGCAAAAATTTCATTTACGAGTGAAGATTGTTTTAACTTGTGTGCTAAAATATGTTCTCTTCCGCCTGTGCCAATGACTAATACTTTCATAAATAATTTTGCCTCCAATATTTTAATGTTTAAAGTGTCTAACGCCAGTCGTTACCATTGCAATGCCATATTTATTAGCCATATCTATTGAATCTTGATCTTTAATTGAACCCCCTGGTTGAATGATCGCTTTAATACCATGTTGCGCAGCTAGTTCTACCGTATCATCCATCGGGAAGAAACCATCTGATACCATTACGACATTATCATTAATTTCAATCGCACGTTCTATTGCAATTTGTGCTGATCCTACCCGATTCATTTGACCGGCACCAATACCGACTGTTTGTTTATCGTTACATAGGATAATCGCATTACTTTTAACAGAGGCAACCACTTTCCAACCAAGCAACATTGCATCCCATTGAGTTTCTGTAGGTGCATTTTCTGTAACGACTTTTAAATCATCACGTTTGATTAATACATTGTCTTTATCTTGTATTAAATAACCACCTGAAACAGATACTATTTCTTGCTCATTATTATCAATTGTCATATCAATTTCTAATAATCTAATATTTTTCTTTTTATTTAAAATCGCTAACGCTTCATCGGAAAATTTCGGTGCAATAATCACTTCCAAGAATATGCTGTGCAGCGTTTCAGCCAAAGTAGCATCAACGGTTCTATTTAAAGCAACGATACCTCCAAAAATGGATTGGCTATCCGCTTCAAATGCACGCTGATAAGCTTCATAAATATTTGTTCCAATACCTACACCACAAGGATTCATATGTTTAACTGCAACTGCAGCAGGTGTTTCAAATTGCTTAACTAAAGATAACGCCGCATCTGCATCTTTAATGTTGTTATAACTCAATTGCTTACCATGCAACTGTTTCGCGCCACCTAACGTATGATTGGCATCAGATGTTCTTACAAATGATGCTTGTTGTTGTGGATTTTCACCATATCTTAAACTTTCTTTATTTTCTTTAAAGAAATCAACAATTGCATTATCATATTGATTCGTATGTTCAAATACTTTAATCATCAATGATTTTCTATAAGATTCATCTAATTGATTTGATTTTAGTTTTTCAATCACTTCATTATAATCCGATGGATGAACAATAGTAGTAACGTGTTTAAAGTTTTTAGCTGCTGCACGTAACATAGTAGGCCCACCAATATCTATATTTTCAATCGCGTCATTTTCTGTAACATCAGGATTGGCAACAGTCTCCTTGAATGGATATAGATTTACAACAACCATGTCTATTAAATCAATTTGCTGTTCTTTTAATTGTTCTAAATGTTCTGGTTTATTACGATCAGCTAAAATACCACCATGAACGGCTGGATGTAATGTCTTGACTCTCCCATCCATAATTTCGTCAAAATGTGTAAGTTCTGATATAGATTTAACTGCAATATTTTCATCGACTAACGTTCGCATCGTACCACCAGTCGAATATAACTCATAACCTAACTGTTGGAGTGATTGTGCAAAAGGTACAATGCCTGTTTTATTAGATACGCTTAAAATTGCCTTTTTCATGTTTATTGGCACCTCTTATTGAATAATTTTTGAAATAACTTCTGGATACAATTCATGTTCAATTGCTTTTATTCTTTCTTCTAATTGTTCTTTCGTATCATCCGGTTTTATTTCACATGTACGTTGTTCAATAATTTCTCCTGTATCCATCCCACTATCTACAAAATGTACTGTTGTGCCTGTGATCTTGTCACCACTATTTAATGCTTGACCAATCGCGTCTTTACCACGATATTTCGGCAATAATGAAGGATGAATATTAATGATACGTTTTTGATAGGCATTTAATATATTTTCACCGATTAATTTCATATAACCAGCTAAAATAATCCATTCAACTTTTTCGGTTGTTAACCATTCAATGATTTTCCGCTCATAATCTGCTTTAGAATCAAAGTTTTTAAGCTCATTAATATGTACATCTAAATGATATTTTCTTGCTCGCTCAATACAATAAGCATTAACCTGATCCGTATATAAAGCAGTCACTTCAATGTTCGGCAAATGACCTGCTTCTATTTGTGACATGATACTTTCAAAGTTACTTCCTGACCCTGAAGCAAAGATAGCAATTTTTGTCACTTTCATACCCCCGTCAAATGAATTGGCGCTTCACTTTTAACAATTTCACCAATTCTATATGCATTTACTTGTGCTTGTTGTAACGTATTTAATACTTTAGCTTCATCATTAGCATCAACAACTAAGGTGAAACCGATCCCCATATTAAATACATTGTACATTTCTTTAGTCGAAATATTGCCTTGTTTTTGCAACCATTCAAATATCTTTGGTGTTGGAAATTGAGTTACATCAATTTTTGCACCTACACCCTCAGGCAATGCTCTTGGGATATTTTCAATAAATCCGCCACCAGTAATATGCGTCATCGCATGTATGTTTACGTGTTCTTTTACAGCTAATACAGGCTTGACATATAGTCGTGTTGGTTCTAAAAAGATATCTAAAAATGTGTGGTTTTGATCAAATTTGTCTTGTAGATTAATACCTGATTTTTTTATTAAATTACGTACCAAGCTGTAACCGTTAGAGTGTATACCACTTGATTCAAGACCTATTATTACATCACCTGGTTTCACGGCTGAACCGTCTATATACGCTTCTTTTTCAACAGCTCCTACAGCGAATCCTGCTAAATCATATTCACCTTCATGATACATTTCACCCATTTCAGCTGTTTCGCCACCAATCAGTGCTGTATTTGTAGCTTCACAACCGTCACTAACCCCTTTAACAATCTGTTCAATAACTTCTGGAACAACTTTATGTGTTGCAATATAATCTAAGAAATACAATGGTTCTGCACCAGTTGTTAAAATATCATTGACACACATCGCTACTGCATCAATGCCTATCGTATCGTGTTTGTCATTATCAATCGCTAACTTTAATTTAGTACCAACACCATCTGTTCCAGATACGAGTAATGGTGCTTTCATATTTAACTGTGATAAATCGAATGTAGCACCAAAACCGCCTAATCCACCTAAGACTTCTTTACGCATTGTTCTTTGAACATGACTTGACATACGTTCAACCGCTTCATAACCTGCACTAATATCAACACCTGCTTGTTGGTATGCTTTAGACATTTAAATTACCCTCTCTATCAAAGTATTGTTTATGATTTGCTAAATATTCTTTTTGACGTTCGCTTAAATGTTCAAAATAATCTTGTTCATAATCATAAAGACCAGCAGGATAATCACCTGTAAAACTTTCTACACATAATCCTTTATAAGGAGCATCTACATCAAGACCAATTGAATCTATTAAACCAGCTACAGTTAGATAGGCCAGAGAATCTGAACCAATATGTTCACTGATTTCTGATGGTGATTTGCTCGCTGATATGAGTTCAGCAGTAGTTGAAACGTCTATACCATAAAAGCTTGGAAACATAAATTCAGGAGAAGCAATACGTACATGCACTTCATTAGCTCCAGCATCTTTTAGCATTTGTACTATACGCTTACTTGTCGTGCCTCTAACAATAGAATCATCCACTAAGACGATATTTTTGCCTTGTACGATATCCTTTACTGCCGATAATTTGACCCTTACACCTTGCTCTCTTAATTCTTGAGTTGGTTGAATAAATGTACGCGCTACATATTGATTTTTGACTAACCCCATCTCATATGGCAAACCACTTTGTTCAGCATAACCAGAGGCTGCTGAGAGTGAAGAATTAGGTACGCCAATAACCATATCTGCATTTTCAACTGGACTTTCTAACGCTAATTGTTTACCAGATTGTTTACGAATCGCATGAACATTTTTTCCTGCAATAGTTGAATCTGGTCTAGCAAAATAAATATACTCCATAGCTGATATCGCCGTATTCGTATGTCTCGTATAAGACTCTACTCGAATACCTTCATCATTGATAACCACATATTCACCTGCATGGATATCTCTTACATACGTTGCACCTAAAACATCTATAGCACAAGTTTCACTTGCGATGATGTAAGCACCTGTTTTCATTTTTCCTACAACTAAAGGTCTGATTGCATTTGGATCAACAGCACCATATAATGCATCTTTTGTTAATAACGCAAATGTAAAACCACCTTTTATTTTTCGTAAACTTTCCTGTAACGCTGCTTCAAAGGTTGGCGCTTTACTTTTACGAATTAAATGCATGATTACTTCAGTATCTGAAGAAGAATGGAAAATAGAACCTTGATGCTCAAGAGATTTTCTTAAACTTTGTGCATTTATAAGGTTTCCGTTATGACAAACTGCGACACTCATATCATAAAAATGGTACAAAAATGGCTGAATATTCTCTATACCTTTATTCCCCGATGTCGCATATCGTACATGACCAATCGCATGTTGATAGGACTTAAATGATTCCAACTGTGCATCTGAAATGGCTTCAGTCAATAAGCCAAGCCCTCTTTCTCCAGTGAGTTTTTGTCCATCAGAACACACCATACCTGCGCCTTCTTGACCTCTATGTTGTAAACTATGTAAACCCATATACGTCAATTGTGCTGCTTCATGATGATTCCAAATACCAAAAACGCCACATTCTTCGTTTAATCCGTTGTAGTCATACATTTAGGAATTGCTCCTTCCCACTGTTCATTCAATTGTTTCACATCACGTGAAATTAACGTGTCCCCGTTAGAAACTACAAATTTTCCATCTTCTGTTAATGTACCAACTTTAATAGCATCTGCGATATCTAAAGGTTGGTCACCTTTTACTGCTACTACATAACGCCCTTGCGTTTCACTGAATAATTGCTCATTTTTTAGATTTAAAGTTACATTTAAGCCCATTTGATAATGTGCACTGATACGAGCAAAAGTCATTAACAGGCCACCTTTACCCACTGTTTGTACGTGGGATGCTATACCATTACGTATTGCCCTTTTAATCGACTCTCCTCTTTTGACTTCATTTGATAAATCAATGGTTTCAACTTCATGATTCACCTTACTGAAAAGTAATTTCTCAATTTGACTCCCACCAAAATCGCTAAATGTATCGCCTACAACATAAAGCGTATCACCCACTTTTGGCGTAAAATCATTGAAATAATCAATTTCTTCAATCAAACCAACCATACCTACGACTGGTGTTGGGAATATTGAAGTTTCTTTTGTTTCGTTATACAAGGATACATTGCCAGAAACGACTGGTGTCTTTAATATTTCACAGGCTTCAGCCATACCTTTAGTAGAATCTGCTAATTGTTGATAAATTTCTTTTTTCTCCGGTGATCCATAATTCAAACAATCGGTCATCGCTAAAGGTGTAGCACCTACAGAAATCAAATTACGGTATGCTTCTGCTACTACCATCTTTCCGCCTTCGTATGGATGATTAAAGACATATCGTGCTTCACCATCTATCGTAGAAGCAATTGCTTTATTTGATCCTTCAACACGAACAACTGATGATTGTAAGCCCGGTTTGACAATAGTATTCGCACCAACTTGTTGATCATACTGCTCGTATAAATAACGTTTTGAAGCAATCGTTGGATGAATGAGTAAACGATTAAATACATCTTCGACATCTATGTCACTGTATTCATTTTTAGGTTCATTATATTGAGGAGTTTCACCTTCAAGCACGTAAACAGGTGCTTCATCTGACAATGGCTGTACGGGTATATCAGCGAAAATTTCATCTTCATATGTAAGTACAAAACGATCTGTATTTGTAACTTCACCGATAACAGCACTATCTAATTCATGCTTATCAAATAAATTTAAGAATTTATCTTCAGATCCTTTTTCAACTACTAATAACATGCGTTCCTGAGTTTCAGAAAGCATCATTTCATAAGGTGAAATACCTTTTTCTCTTGTTGGAACTTTTTCTAATTGTAGATGTAAACCACTTCCACCTTTAGCAGCCATTTCAGAAGATGATGATGTTAATCCTGCTGCCCCCATATCTTGGATACCTACTAGCTCATCAAATGTTATTGCTTCTAAAGTTGCTTCCATTAATTTTTTTCCAACAAATGGGTCACCAATTTGTACTGAAGGTCTCTTACTTTCACTATCTTCACTTAGTTCTTCAGATGCAAAAGTAGCACCGTGAATGCCATCACGTCCTGTTTTTAATCCCACATATATAACTGAATTACCGGAGCCTTTAGCAGTACCTTTTTGAATTTTATCGTGATCAATGATACCTACGCACATTGCATTGACCAATGGATTGCCATCATATCTATCATCAAATTCTATCTCACCCGCAGTTGTTGGAATCCCAATACAATTGCCATAACCGCCAATACCGGCTACTACACCACGTAATAATCGACGATTTTGTTTTTCTGACAATTCACCAAAGCGTAAACTATTTAATAAATTTATTGGTCTAGCACCGATTGAAACAATATCTCTTATAATGCCTCCTACCCCAGTAGCAGCACCTTGATATGGTTCAACAGCAGAGGGATGATTATGTGATTCAACTTTAAATACTACTGCTTGGTTGTCACCAATATCTACGACGCCTGCACCTTCACCAGGCCCCATCAACACATGTGATCCTGACGTTGGAAACTGAGTTAAAAATGGCTTGGAATGTTTATAAGAACAATGTTCACTCCACATGACAGAGAAAATACCAGTTTCAGTAAAATTGGGCTCACGACCTAAAATATCACATACTTTATCGTATTCTGACTCCGATAAACCCATATCTTTATATCGTTTTTCTAATTTGATTTCTTCCACACTTGGTTCGATAAACTTAGACATTTTGTTCCCTCCAACTATTAACCATTGCTTCAAATAACTTAACGCCACTATCAGTACCTAATAAAGATTCCATCGCACGTTCAGGGTGCGGCATCATTCCACAAACATTTCCGTTTTTATTTACAATACCTGCAATATCATTGTAAGAACCGTTGGGGTTATCCTTGTATTTTAAAATGATTTGATTGTTTTCTTCTAATCTGTCATACATTTCTGATGTACAATAGTAATGACCTTCCCCATGCGCTACAGGATATACTACATTTTCATTCTCTTCATATAAATTAGTGAAAGGTGTATGATTATTGACTACTTTTAGTAGTTCATTACGACTTACAAATAAATGTGAATCATTATGCAATAATGCACCTGGCAGCAAACCTATTTCTGTAAGAATTTGAAATCCGTTACAAACACCTAATACAGGTTTCCCTTCTTTAGCGAAACGTTTCACTTCTTCAGTGATAGGTGCAACACTTGCCATCGCACCTGAACGTAAATAGTCACCAAAAGAGAAACCACCAGGTATTAAAACACCGTCAAAACCTTCTAAAGATGTATTTCTATAGTCGACATATTCTGCTTCTACACCAGATTTCAATGCTGCATTATACATGTCCCTATCACAATTGGATCCTGGGAATTTTAGCACTGCAAATTTCATTATGCTTTCTCCCCTTCTTCCAATACTTTGTAGCTATATTCTTCAATAACGGTGTTTGCAAAAAGTTTTTCGCTTAAAGTTGTAACGACATTGTGAACTGCAGCATCAGTAGCTTCATCAACTGTCATGTACAGTAATTTACCAACACGTATATCATTAACTTGTGTGTATCCTAAATCATGTACTGCGCGATTTAAAGCTTGTCCTTGTGTGTCTAATACTTGTGGCTGTAATGTGATATGCAATTCAATTGTTTTCATTTTATAGTTCCTCCAATTTATTAAGAAAAGTTTGATAAGTGTCTATGATTGAACCAGTATCTTCACGATAAACGTCTTTATCGAAATTTGTATCACTATATTTATCCCAAATGCGACATGTATCTGGTGAAATTTCATCTGCTAATAAAATTTGGCCATTCGTGCTACGTCCAAACTCTATTTTGAAATCTACGAGTCTTAGATCCATATCATCCATTAATTCAAGCAATACTGAATTAATTGTTATTGCTGCATCTTTTAATTTTTCAATTTCATCTTTACTAGCTATATTTAATAATTGTATGTGATCTTCTGTAATTAAAGGGTCATTTAAATCGTCGTTTTTATAAAAGAATTCAACTAATGGGCTTTCAAACTTATGACCTTTATCAAAGCCTAATCTCTTTGTTATAGAGCCCGCAGCAATATTTCTAACTACGACCTCTAATGGAATAATGTCTACAGATTTTACGAGTTGTTCAGTTTCTGATAGTTGTTCGATAAAATGACTATTAATATCACGATCTTGAATAAGACTGAAAATTCTAGAAGTAATTTGATTATTTAAACGGCCTTTACCTTCTATAAAATCTTTTTTGGCACCATTACCAGCTGTGACTTCATCCTTATATTCAATTCGAAGTACATCTGATTGTGCCGTAGAAAAAATTCTTTTCGCTTTTCCTTCATATAACAAAGACATTAGCCATGTCTCCCTTCAAAATGATTTAGTAAAGTTTGTTCTGTTTGTTCTACATTGTTTGTAAGCATTGTAAGATGACCCATTTTACGGTCAGGTTTACGACTTGATTTTCCATAAATATGTACATGCCATTCAGGATGATCGCCGAATTTATGTTCTAACAGATCTAAATCTCTTCCTAATAAGTTCATCATTACACTAGGTTTTAATAATTCGATTTTTTCTGGTAAGTGTTGACCTGTCACTGCTAATATATGTGTATCAAACTGCGAATAATCACACGCTTCAATTGAATAATGTCCTGAATTATGAGGTCTAGGTGCAATTTCGTTCACAAACAATTGATTGTTTGAATCGATGAAAAACTCCACTGTAAACGTACCTACAAAGTGAATATGTTTGATGATCTTTTCAACTTCATTTCGTGCTAATTGTTCAATTTGTGAATCCACACGTGCAGGCACAACAGTCTTAAATAATATTTGGTTTTGATGTTCATTCTCTTGTAACGGGAAGTACGTAATTTGATTATTGTTACCAATCGTTACCGTTAAAGAAACTTCTTTTTGTAGATTTAAAAATTTTTCAGCGACACATTCTTGCTTTTCAATTAACGCTTTTGCATTGTCCAAATCTGTTTCATTTGTAATAAGTAATTGTCCTTTTCCGTCGTATCCACCAAATCTTGTTTTTATCATAAAAGGAAAACCAATTGTTTCTATAGCTTGAGATAACTCATCTGGGTCAGATAATTTTATAAATGGTGCTACTTGAGTTCCAGCACCTTGCAAGGTTTGCTTTTCAATCAATCTATCCTGTAACAGTTGTATAGCTTGATAACCTTGAGGAATATTATATTGAGAAACTAATGTTTGTAATTGATGCGCAGAAATATTCTCAAACTCATATGTGATAACGTCGGACAATTCACCTAGTTGAATAAGCGATTGTTCGTCATCATAGTTTGCTTTTATAAATTGATGCGCTACATATTGACATGGACAATTTTCATCAGGATCTAAAACGATAACTTTATAACCCATTTTCTGTGCAGATTGTGCCATCATTTTTCCTAATTGCCCGCCACCAATAATTCCAATCGTTGATCCAAATGTTAGTTTATTGAAGTTCATGTTGCATATCACTCACTTTCTCAACCAATAATTTTTCATAATTTTCCAAATTCTTTTGGATAACTTTATTACCAATGCTGAGCATTCTTGCAGCAAGTATTCCTGCATTTTTGGCTCCAGATTTGCCTATAGCTGTCGTTGCCACTGGAATACCACCCGGCATTTGGACAATAGATAGAAGAGAATCTAATCCTTTTAAACTTTTAGATTCTATTGGCACACCAATTACTGGTAATGTCGTCATTGAAGCAACCATACCTGGCAAGTGTGCTGCTCCACCAGCACCTGCAATAATGACATCATAGCCATTGTCTCTAGCTCCTTTTGCAAATTCATACATTAATTGAGGCGTACGATGTGCGGAAACAACTTTCTTTTCGTACGGTATATCTAGTTGTTCTAACATTTGACAACTTTCTTTCATAGTCTCCCAGTCGGAAGAACTACCCATTATGACTACCACTTTCAAAATGAACACCCTTTCAGAAATTTGAAATGTTACGTCTATTAGATGTATATTACAGATATAGCATAACAACTAAAAATCGCTTTTTCAATCAAAAATCGAACTTTAAAGCAAAAAAATCTTTAAATTTTCGTCTTTTGGTTGAAAAACATGATGTTAATTATGTTAAAGTTAAGTAAAGTTCATACATTGGAGGAGGATTTTTTCATGGTCGCAAAAATTTTAGACGGGAAACAAATCGCAAAGGATTATAGACAAGGTCTAAAAGATCAAGTCGAAGCTTTACAAACTAAGGGTTACACGCCAAAATTATCAGTAATATTAGTAGGTAATGACGGTGCTAGTAAAAGTTATGTGAATTCTAAAAAGAAAGCTGCAGAAAAAATAGGCATGATTTCTGAAATCGTACATTTAGATGAAAGTGCTAGTGAAGAAAAAGTATTAAGTGAACTTCAACGCTTAAATGAGGATGACAGTGTCAGTGGCATATTAGTTCAAGTGCCACTACCAGATCAAGTTAGCGAACAAAAAGTTCTAGAATCAATTAACCCCGCTAAAGATGTTGATGGATTCCATCCTGAAAATATAGGTAAATTATACATTGACCAACAAACTTTTGTACCTTGTACACCTCTTGGTATTATGGAATTGCTAAATCATGCTGACATTGATTTAGAAGGAAAAGATGCTGTTGTTATAGGTAGAAGTCATATTGTAGGTCAACCAGTATCAAAACTATTATTACAAAAAAATGCATCAGTAACGATACTGCACTCAAGAACTAAAGACATGCACCAACATTTAAAAAACGCTGATATTATCGTTAGTGCTGTTGGACGTCCTGGACTTGTTACTAAAGAAGATGTTAAAGAAGGTGCAGTTGTAATTGATGTTGGTAATACACCAGATGAAAACGGAAAATTAAAAGGTGATATTGCCTATGATGAAGTTAAAGAAATTGCTAGTGCTATTACACCTGTACCTGGTGGCGTTGGCCCAATGACTATTACAATGGTATTAAACAATACACTTATGGCCGAAAAAATGCGTAGAGGTATTGAATAACAATCACACGCTTAATTTAAAAACATTTTAAAAACAGGCAAAACTGAGATTTCATATCTCAAACTAATGAATAAACGTCAATTTCTAAGTGATTACAATAGAAATTGACGTTTATTTTACTTTTATGAAATATAGGCCGTGTTGATCTACTATCTTCCTTATATAAAACTTCAAATCATTTTTTACAAAACGAACAAATTGCGTAAGTGAGAATTGTTTGTAAGCTGAAGTTCAATTAAATATTTTATACTTTTCAATTCAAATCATATATGGCCAGATAAGCAGACAAAATCTTTTTTCGTAAAATCAGATTTCTGCCCCACGCTCATATTCATTTTTAAACCATCTCCTAAAACATCTCTTATTTTATTAAAACATCCATCAATAAGGTTTTATTCAAAAACACTCAATTTTCTTTAGTAGTTTTTACGTTTTTCAAAAATTTATTACAGTTAACTGAATTTTTTCGAAAAATTATAACTTAATTTACACAATTACGTTATATTAAGACTATAGTACGATGTAATTTCTATCAAAATAAAATATAGTGTATTTAAGATACAAAATAAATGACGCTCATACGGAGGTTTACGTTATGAATAAATTAATGCAGTCATTATCAGCACTCGGGGTATCTGCAACCCTTGTTTCACCTAATCTAAGTGCAGAAGCTACAGAAAATTCTATCCCCGAATTAAAAGGAACAAACGATGTTATCATCGATAAAGGAAATAACTATAATTTATTAAATGGCGTACGTGCCTATGATAAAGAAGATGGTGACTTAACGCACAAAATTTCAGTAGATGGAAATATTAACACTGAAAAAGAAGGCAAATATAAAATTGAATATACTGTAGAAGATTCAGAAGGTGCAACGAATAAATCAATAAGATATATTGAAGTAAAATAAATAGTATATCAATACATATGTCATAATGAAATTCACTCAAACAATTAATTTTGGTGTGAAATTATCCTATCGCCTAAAATATGACACTTTTCACAAAATGTACACATAATTTTAACAAATCTTTGAAAGCCCGTCAGACGTTGAGTTTGTTGGGTTTCTTTTAATTTTACAATAATTTTTTTTGCACAAACACTTGTAAATATTGCGTAATATCTTAAAATTGATGGTAAGCCCTACAATTGTAGTATTAGGAGGTCAAAAAAGTGTCAAAATTTAAGTCTTTGCTTCTACTCTTTGGCTCACTAATTATACTTAGTGGTTGTTCAAATGTAGAAGTTTTAAACCCAAAAGGGCCGGTAGCAAGTGACTCGAAGTTCTTGATTATTTATTCAATCATCTTCATGCTTGTTATTATTGCCGCCGTACTTATCATGTTTGCTCTGTTCCTATATAAATATAGATTACACAAAACAGACGAGTCTGGTAAGATGCACCACAATTCTTTAATTGAAACAATTTGGTTTATCATTCCGGTGATCATCGTTATCGCTTTAGCGATTCCTACAGTAAAATCACTTTATATGTATGAAGCTAAACCGGAAAAACAAGACGATCCACTTGTTGTCTATGCAACAAGCGCTGGTTATAAGTGGTTCTTCAGTTATCCTGAAGAAAAAATCGAAACTGTTAACCACCTAACAATACCTAAAGATCGCCCTGTTGTCTTCAAACTCCAATCAATGGATATGATGACAAGTTTCTGGATACCACAATTAGGTGGTCAAAAATACGCGATGACTGGTATGACAATGGATTGGACATTAACTGCTAGCGAAGAAGGTACGTTCCGAGGACGTAACTCAAACTTCAACGGTGAAGGATTCGCTCGTCAGACATTTGATGTTAATTCTGTTAGCCAAAGTAAATTTAAGGATTGGGTAAAAGATGCTCAAAGTCAAAAGAAATTAGATCAAGATACTTTTGATAAACAACTTTTACCAACTACTGAAAATAAAAACTTAACTTTCAGTGGTACGCACATGGCGTTTGTTGATCCAGCAGCTGATCCTGAGTATATTTTCCATGCTTATGATCGTTTCAATTACGTACAGAAAGATCCAAACTTCAATACACCTGAAGAAATTAAAAAAGATGTATTGGATAAACCGAATAAACCTGCACGTAAACCTCAAATCACAAACGCAAACTATGAACGTCATGGTATGAAAGCTATGATTCTAGGCAATAATGAACCATATGATAGTGAATTCAAAGATGAAGAATCACATAATATGGATGAAATGGAAAAAATCTCAGAAGGTGCTAAAGATGAAAAAGCATCTAAAGCTGAGAAAAAAGACCATGAACATGGAGGTGGACATTAATGAATTTCCCATGGGATCAATTACTCGTTCAAGGTAACTGGATGATTACAATGGCGCAAATTGGTGCACCGTTTGCTATCATCGCAGTAATCGCAGTAATTACTTACTTTAAATTGTGGAAATATCTATACAGAGAATGGTTCACGTCTATTGACCATAAAAAAATTGGTGCTATGTATTTAATCTGTGCTGTATTAATGTTCGTACGTGGTGGTATTGATGCCCTAATGATGCGTACACAATTAGCAATTCCAGATAATACATTCTTAGAAGGAAATCACTATAATGAAGTCTTCAGTACGCACGGCGTAATAATGATTATCTTTATGGCGATGCCTTTCATCTTTGGTTTATGGAATGTTATTGTACCTCTTCAAATTGGTGCAAGAGACGTTGCATTCCCTGTATTAAATAACGTAAGTTTCTGGTTATTCTTCTCTGGTATGTTGTTATTCAACCTATCATTTATAATCGGAGGCTCACCTGCAGCTGGTTGGACTAACTATGCACCACTCGCAGGAGAATTCAGTCCAGGACCTGGGGTTAACTACTACCTTATCGCAATACAGATTTCTGGTATAGGTACCCTAATGACTGGTATTAACTTCTTTGTAACAATACTTAGATGTAAAACACCTACGATGAAATTTATGGAAATGCCAATGTTCACGGTTACTACTTTCATTACAGCATTAATCGTTATTTTGGCTTTCCCAGTATTGACAGTTGCGCTAGCACTGTTTACAACAGATAGAATCTTCGATACTGCATTCTTTACAGTCGCAAATGGTGGTATGCCAATGCTATGGGCTAACTTCTTCTGGGTATGGGGGCACCCCGAAGTTTATATCGTTATCCTACCGGCATTCGGTATTTATTCAGAAATTATTCCAACATTTGCACGTAAACGTCTGTTTGGTCACCAAAGTATGGTGTGGGCAACAGCAGGTATCGCATTCCTTAGTTTCTTAGTTTGGGTTCACCATTTCTTCACTATGGGTAATGGTGCATTAATTAACTCATTCTTCTCAATCACAACTATGCTGATTGGTATACCAACAGGTGTTAAATTATTTAACTGGTTATTCACTTTATATCAAGGTAGAATTACATTTGAATCGCCTATGCTATTCGCATTAGCATTCATTCCTAACTTCTTACTTGGTGGTGTAACTGGTGTTATGCTTGCAATGGCAGCAGCCGACTATCAGTACCATAATACGTACTTCTTAGTTGCTCACTTCCACTACACATTAGTAGCTGGTGTTGTATTTGCTTGTTTAGGTGCACTCATTTTCTGGTGGCCTAAGATGACTGGATTTAAGTTAAACGAGACATTAAACAAATGGAGTTTCTGGTTATTCATGATTGGATTTAACGTTTGTTTCTTACCTCAATTCATCCTTGGATTAGATGGTATGCCACGTCGTTTATACACTTATATGCCAGAAGATGGATGGTGGTTGCTAAACGCAATCTCTACTGTCGGTGCATTAATGATGGCACTAGGCTTTATGTTCTTAGTTGCTAGTATCGTATATAGTTTCTTCAAAGCACCACGTGAAGCTACTGGTGACAACTGGGATGGCTTAGGACGTACATTAGAGTGGTCAACAGCTTCAGCAATGCCACCTAAATACAACTTTGCTATTACACCAGATTGGAATGACTACGATACATTTGTAAATATGAAAGAACACGGTAGACACTACTTAGATAATCACAATTATTCTGATATCCATATGCCAAATAATACGCCAGTTGGTTTCTGGATGGGAATTTTCTTCACAATCGGTGGATTCTTCCTTGTCTTTGAAACTATACTTCCAGCCGTTATTTGCTTAATAGGTATCTTTGGTACTATGATTTACCGCAGTTTCCAAGTAGACCACGGTTATCATATTCCAGCTTCTGAAGTAGCAGAAACCGAAAAACGTTTACGTGAAGCACGTATTAAAGAAAGGGAGGCTGTAAGTCATGAGTCATGATGCAAACACTATTGATCAACGTTCGCATGAAGGTAATTTAAATAGACTTGGCTTTTGGGTATTCCTTACAGCGGAAGTCTCATTATTCGGTACGCTATTCGCAACCCTATTAACGCTTCAACACGGTGGCGATTATGGCGGTAAAATGACAACTGAAATGTTCGAATTACCCCTAATTTTAATAATGACATTTGCGTTATTAATTAGTTCTTACACTTGTGGTATTTCTATTTACTATATGAGACAAGAAAAAGCAAAATTAATGACAATATGGATGATTATCACTTTACTATTCGGAGTAGTGTTCGTAGGCTTTGAAATTTATGAGTTTGCTCACTATGTCTCAGAAGGTGTTAACTTAACTATTGGTTCTTACTGGTCTAGTTTCTTTATTCTTTTAGGAACACATGGTGCCCACGTATCTCTAGGGATTGTTTGGATTACATGTCTATTAATTCAAGTTGCAATGCGTGGATTAAATAAAGATAATGCTCCTAAATTATTTATAGTAAGTTTATATTGGCACTTCTTAGATGTTGTTTGGATCTTCATCTTCACTGCCGTATATATGATAGGGATGGTGTTTAGCGGATGAATACAATTGTAAAACACACAGTAGGTTTTATTGGCTCAATCGTTTTGACTATTTTAGCAGTATTCGTAACCCTATACACATCAATGGCACTAAATGCTAAGATTACAATCATCTTTGGCTTTGCCTTTATCCAAGCTGCAGTACAATTATTAATGTTCATGCACTTAACTGAAGGTAAAGATGGAAATGTACAAGGGTTTAAAGTTATATTTGCGGTTATCATTACTCTAATTACAGTTATTGGTACGTATTGGGTAATGCAAGGTGGACACTCAAGCCACTTATAATCCCAAAAAGACTTCTCGAAAGAGAAGTCTTTTTTTTATTCCCGTATCCATCTCCCCTATACCTTTCATTAAATAATTTACTTTGTAACATTTCTTTCTCCAAAAGATGTAGAATATAATTGATAATGCTATTTTTGTAACAGGAGGATTAGATAATTATGAAACAACCAATTATTATTGATACAGACCCAGGTATTGATGATGCAGCAGCGATTAGCTTTGCTTTAAACCATCCAGAATTTGATTTGAAAATGATTTCTACAGTCAATGGTAATGTTGGAATCGAAAAAACAACTGCTAATGCATTAAAAATCAAACGTTTCTTTAATAGCGATGTACCTGTACATAGAGGTGCTTCACAACCACTTTTATCAGCTATTGTAGATGCAAGTGAAGTACATGGTGAATCGGGAATGGAAGGATATACTTTCCCAGAAATCAATGAAAGTGATCTCGATTCTACTCATGCTGTTGAGGCCATGCGAGATGTTTTACTCAAAAGCGAAACGCCTATCACGCTTATTCCTATTGGCCCACTAACGAATATTGCATAATTATTAATGACTTATCCTGAAGTGAAAGCATACATTAAAGAAATTGTATTAATGGGTGGCTCAGCATCTCGAGGTAATGTAACACCATTAGCTGAATTTAATATTTATTGTGATCCTGAAGCTGCTCAAATCGTATTTAATTCTGGACTACCTATAACTATGATAGGATTAGATGTTGCTAGAAGTTCTAGTTTGACGCATGAAACAATAAATGAACTAAAATCAATCAACGAGACTGGTAAGATGTTGCATCAGTTATTCAAACATTATAGAGGAGACGATTTTGAAAAAGGTATTAATGTATACGATGCTTATACATTGCTTTATCTACTGCATCCAGAACACTTTGTTGTACGAGAAGCTGATGTGCAAATTGAAACAGATGGCAAATTAACCAAGGGTGCTTCAGTAGTTGACTTCAAATCTCAATTTCCTAATACAACCGTAGTAATGTCAGTACAAGCAAATATCTTTAAGCAGATGTTTATCGATGCTTTAAAGTATTGTAAGTAAAATTTTAATACACAAATCGCTTGACTCATCTTTTATTATTTACAATTTTTGATCATATGTATGAACTCAGATTCGTAATTAATCATATCTACGACAATCCAGTCTGCATCTTACAAAACAAAAAAGTATTTATTTTGCAGAAAAACTAACACACCTTTTCTAAGGAAATCCATGGACAAACTAATTTAGCGAGATATATCATGCATGTATTTATCTCTAATTAACATTACCGTATAAAAAGCATGCATTTTGCGAAACATGAACTATAATTTGTCCTCAAAACATAAACAACTTATTATAAAAGAAAAACCGTCAATTTCTATCGTGGTTTGATAGAAATTGACGGTTATGTTTTAATCAGTGATATTAAACACCTATCACTATTCCCTTTCAATACAACTGTTTTACTCTATTATAATGACCATCTTGATGTAATAACTTAAAGTAAATATGTTTCATTTTATATTCATTATTCATTTTGCCGTTGTCATAATTCGTTGCTAGTACAATAACATAATTATCATTAAAATATACTGTGAATATATTGCCGAAAAAAATGCCATTAATTCTATTTTTATCAGCAAAAGAATAAAAACCATATCGGTATGGTCTAGGATATTGTGTAGTCAAACTTTCATGAATAAAAGGCATGGTCGTTGTTTCGTCAAAAATTCTATTGTCTTGTAAATTTAATACCACTTTCCCCATATCATAAGGAGACATGTAAAGGTTACCTGCCCCATCATATTGATTTAATATATTAGGTTTTTGACGAATACGTCTTCCAGTTAATTTATCATTTTTATAACCAACAGCCATATATTTTTGAAAATTTAAATTACTATAACGTGCCGTATATTCTAAATTATATGGTTTCACTAATCTTTCATTTAAATTCTGCATATAAGACTTATGTGTCACCGTCTCTATTACTTTCGATAATATTAAATAATTAGCATCGTTATATTGATATTTATTATATTCTAAAGGGTTGATACCTCTCTGTTGTATTGCATGTGTTGCATCATTTAAATCTTTAAATTTTGGATTAGCTTTATATTTATATAACCCACTTTGATGTAACATTAGTTGCTTAATCGAAAGTGGATAAATTGAATCAAACCATTCTAAATAATGCTTTACTGGCGTCATCATATGAATCTCGTCTTCAATTTCTAATTGTTTTAACATGATACCTGTCAAAAATTTTTGTGCTGAGCCAATTAAAAACATCGTATTAGCATTATTTTCTTCACTCTTTTCAAAATCTTGATAACCATAGCCTTTATTCAATTTAAGTTTACCTTTTTCAAAAAGCGCAATGGTACCATTAAAATGAGTTTGTTCCAAATATTCATCTATTTTATTAATTTGTGGATGTTTGTGATCAACGACTGTTTTTAACTTTTTTTGTTTCTTAGATGATTGTTTTTCATTTTCCTTGGTTGAAATCTTTGAAGGACTAATATAATCTTTCATTTGTTTATAGTGTCTATAACCAGTAAAACTTAAAACCAAAAATATGAAAATGATTAAAACAATGATTATTTTATATTTGTTGACTTTCATGTTGTTGCCTCTTTGTTGTTATTTTATATGATTGATATATTCCTCTTTAAATTGATTTGTTAAAGCATCAATATCTTCTATATTTAATGAGAAATACAACTTGATTTTAGGTTCAGTACCAGAAGGTCTCAATGCAATGAAACCTTCATCAAAAATAAAGCGAATTAAATTGGTTTCAGGTAATGATAATGCCTCAGTACTACCCTCTCTTAAATTTTTAATGGTACCTAATTGGTAATCCTCAACTTGTGTTACTTCAAGACCACAAATCGTTGAAACATCTTTATTTCTAAATTGATCCATTATTTTAGTGATTTTTTCAATGCCTTCTGCGCCTTCAAATGTCGGTGATAGAGTTTTATCTTTATATGCACCGATATGCGCATAAATATCTTCTATTGTATCTTTAAATGTCATTCCGTTATTCGCTAATAAATTTTTATATTTGATTAATAAAGGAACCATTTGTATTGCATCTTTGTCTCTTGAAAATGGCTTTGCTAAATAGCCATGGCTTTCTTCAAAAGCAATTAGTAATTGCTTATCTTGATGAGCACTTTCTGTTTCCAATAAATTTGAAATGTATTTAAATCCTGTTAATACATTATTCACTTCTACATCTAATGCTAAGGCTAATCTTTCCGCAAGTTCACTTGTGACTATAGATTTAATCATGTATAGTTGCTTACCTTCTTCTACTAAATCTTGGAATCTTAATTTAGTAAGCAAAATACCAATTTCATTTCCATTAAAATATCTGTACGTTTGGTCATTATAACGTTCAATTATACCCAATCTATCAGCATCAGGATCAGTCGCTATAATTAATTGTGCATCTGTATCGTTTGCGAGCTTAATACCGCGTTCAAAAACAGCCTCATCTTCAGGATTAGCTATCGCTACAGTTGGAAAATTACCATCTGGGGTTGACTGTTCTTTTTCAATAACAAAGTTATCATAGTTTAATTCTGATAATATATCAGAAGCCAAAGGTAAACTCGTACCATGTAAACTCGTAAGTACGACTTTAGCTTGTTTCTCAGGAATATCCCCTACTAAATCTTTCACTTCATTTTTATAAGCTTCAGTGACTTCATTTGACATATATGTGATTTTATTATCTTCGAGTAATAAATTAAAATCATCTCTATCAATCTGTAGTGGATGCTCAATAGCGTTAATATATTGACTTAAATGTTCTGATTCATCGGGTAATAATTGTCCACCGTTTTGATCGTATATTTTAATCCCATTATAGTTTTTGGGATTATGACTAGCAGTAATCATCACACCTGCACTTGTTTTTAAATATCTCACCGCAAATGATAATTCAGGTGTGGATTTGTAATTTTCTGATAAAATCGTAGTAATATTATTTTGAGCTAAAACAGACGCCATTTCTTCTGAAAATGCTTTCGATAACAATCTTGTGTCAAAATGGATTACGATGGATGGATTATCAAATTTTGCTTTCAAATATTGCGATAAACCCAATGCAACTTTGCGGACTGTAAATGCATTCAATCGACCCGGTCCTAAACCGAAAGTACTACGTATTCCAGCAGTCCCAAATGTTAGGTTTCCGCTAAACCCTTCTTCTATTTCTTTTTCTGTTTGTGCTTCATAAAATTTTTTTACTAAACTTTCATCTAATTTATCCAACCATTCTGATTTCATGGTTATATCCTCCTTGAAACTTCAATATATTAACAATTTATTCATACGGTATTATCTTTGATTTAATTTAATAAATACCAAAAATCGCTATGACTTTAAAATCTCTGCTTAAAAACTTGCTGAAGTAAAAATATTAATATTATCAATCATTGATAACATTTAACATATGCTAATTATATCGTAAGTTTATAAATAAATCATTTTAGCCATGTCGTTTTTCTTAATAATTATTTCTTTTATTTTCATTAAGAATATTTTAATGGTCAACTGTACGCCAATTTATAATTCAAACTTTAGTAGGATAAATTCTTAGTTGATATTTTTTAATGTTAGTTATAAAATTATAAGTTATAGTACAAATTTCTCTTTACAATAATTTAATGAAATAATCAAAAACTTAACATTAGATCAATATTGTAATATATACAAAATCACATACGATGGGGAGCTTCATACATGAATAAATTTTTAAAATACCTTTTAATATTTCTATCTTTAATTCTTGTAGTTGTTCCAGTTATATTTGCCGTTTTATTACTTAAATCGTCACAAGGTGCATTTGAGCATTCATTGAATACGAGCGATACTTCTAGAGAATCAAGTATTCGTGAATCTAAAGTAAACCCGTCTAAAGATCCAATCTCTATTTTATTTTTAGGTATCGATGATAATAGTGGTCGTGAAAAGAATGGGCAAAGTGCTGAACAATCAAGAACTGATGCAATGATATTATCTACTTTTAACGCAGATAAAGAACAAATTCGAATGTTAAGTATCCCACGCGATACAATCAGTTACATTCCAGAAGTCGGCTATTATGATAAAATTACACACGCACATGCATACAACGGCCCTACAGCTTCTATGGATTCAGTAGAAGCTACATTAAATGTGCCCGTTGATTATTATGTAAGAATTAACATGGAAGCATTCGTGGATGCCGTTGATGAACTCGGTGGCATTGAATACGATGTTCCATATAATATTTCTGAACCAAATACAAACGATACAGGAAAAATAAAAGTGAAAAAAGGTCACCAAAAACTAAATGGAGATGAAGCTTTAGCAGTCGCTAGAACACGTCATCAAGATTCAGATTTAAAACGTGGCCAAAGACAGATGGATTTAATTAAAAAGCTATTTATTAAAGCTCAAAAAGCAGATTCATTCAGTAAATTAGATGATGTAATTGAAATAGTAGGTAAAAACGCGAAGCATAATTTAAGTTACAAAGAAGTAAAAGCACTAGCTACATCTTACTTAAAAGATGATGTTAAAATTAAAAGTAAACAGCTAGAAGGTCAAGATGATTATTTAAATGGTGTTTATTACTATAATCCTAATATTAAAAATATACAAGATACTGCAAATCTTTTGCGCAGCGATTTAAATTTACCTAAAATTAAAGATACAGACGATTTCTTAAATAAACGTGTCATCGACTTTTATGGTACACTCGTACCACAAACAGAAATTGATAGTAGTTTATTACGTAAAAATCAAAAAGATAGCTCTGAGGAAGATGAAGACGATTCAAATTCACAATCGGAACAAAATAATTCAAATTCACAAGATCCAAATTCTACAAATGAAAATCAACAAAATAATATGAATCAAACAGATAATAACCAAACGACAGAGCAACCGAACGATTCAAATCAACAATCTGATTACAACCAACAAATAGATCCTAACCAACAGCAGCAGGATCCAAATCAACAACAAAACACACAAGAATTACAAACAAATCTATATTAAGCTGTAGAGAGGAGATCGCGACATGTCACGAAAAACATATGAAAAATTAGCGAATATAAACGGTATGTTTAACGTTTTAGAACAACAATTAATCCATAGTAAGGATATGGCACTTTTTAGAAATGAATTTTTCTATGTTAATCACGCACATCGTGAAAACTATGAAGCTTTACGAATCTACTACAAGGATAGTGAAACCAACCCTGTTGTAGACGGTGCATGTTATATCGTAGCACTACCCGAAATTTTTGATAAAGTTGATGTTTTTGAATCAGAACTGCCTTTTTCTTGGGTTTATGACCAAAATGGTATAACGGAAACAATGAAAGAACTTAGTGTACCACTACAATATTTAATTGCAGCAGCCCTTGAAGTAACAGACGTCAATTTATTTAGGCCGTCAGGTTTTACTATGGGGATGAACAATTGGAATATTGCACAAATGAGAATTTTTTGGCAATATACTGCATTAGTACGTCAAGAAGCTCAATAATACATTAAATAACTACCCTATTACATTATAAATGTGATAGGGTAGTTTTATTATATTCAAAAGAAATGAGGTTTTATCATGTTCGAAGTGGTTACTACATCTAAAATGTTGGATGATGCATACGAAATTAGAAAAGCAGTTTTTGTTCATGAACAAGGAGTCCCGCTTGAAAATGAAATAGATCAATTTGAATCTACCGCTACTCATGTCATAGGTTATGATGAACTACACTCCCCTTTTGCAACTGGAAGGTTTAGACCCTATCAAAATGGAGCAAAAATTGAGCGCGTAGCAATTTTACCAACACATAGAAAATCAGGTCATGGCAAAGCTTTAATGCTTTTTATTGAAACAGTAGCAAAAGAACAAGGGTATAATATGTTAACGCTTAATGCCCAATGCCATGCACAACGCTTTTATGAATCTTTAGGTTATAAAGCTTCAGGTGATATTTTCTTAGAAGAAAATATTGAACATATTTTAATGAATAAAACAATTTGAACTAAATAATTTAATAAAGTTGCAGTTAATGTACATCTTTATTATGTAATATTCCAAAGAGTGTAATATTTTAATATATTTAAAATTAGGCGTATTTCCGCCTTTTCTTAAATTATTTCTACTTTTTTAGTGTCTTAATAAGATTAATTTTATATTACAAATCTATGAAATCAATTCAATTAAACTATCTTCGTATTATAATGGTATTAAATATTAATAATAAAAGGGGCAGTTAAATGACTAATAAAAAGTTGAATTATAAGGTACCTTCAATAGTTGCATTGACGTTAGCTGGTACAGCTTTGACAACCCATTATGCACATGCAGCTGATAATACACAAGATCAGAAATCAAATAAAAATGTGTTGAATGATGAAAATACCTTAAAGCAAAGCGAAGAAATAAAATCTGAAGTTAGTAATCCAACGACAAATATTTCAGGGACACAAACATACAATGATCCAAGTCAAGTGCATGAACTCAAGTCAGATGAACCTGAAAATTATGATGCACAATTAGACGAACTAAACAAAGACACATCAAGTCAAAATACATATTCTACACAAAATCAAGAAAATCAAAATAATTCTGACAGCAATAAAAATACAGATGCCCAAGCAGTAAATAATGATGTTTCTATTAGTACTGATGTGAAAACCGACAGCACTAACGTAGCAGATCAGAATGATGATAACGCTAATGTCGCTCAAGATGATGATGCTTCTAATGTTGCTGACTCTGAGGTCACTTCTGACGAATCAACTTCTGATTCTGCAAACGATAACAGTACGGCTTCCAACACTAATGAAAGTAAAGACGACAGCACTAACGTAGCAGATCAGAATGATGATAACGCTAATGTTGCTCAAGATGATAATGCTTCTGATGTTGCTGACTCTGAGGTCGCTTCTGATGAATCAATTTCTGATTCTGCAAACGATAATAGTACTACTTCCAACACTAATGAAAGTAAAGACGACAGTACTAACGTAGCAGATCAGAATGATGATAACGCTAATGTCTCTCAAAATGATAATGCTTCTGATGTTGCTGACTCTGAGGTCGCTTCTGATGAATCAACTTCTGATTCTGCAAACGATAATAGTACGGCTTCCAACACTAATGAAAGTAAAGACGACAGCACTAACGTAGCAGATCAGAATGATGATAACGCTAATGTCTCTCAAGATGATGATGATTCTAATGTTGCTGACTCTGAGGTCGCTTCTGATGAATCAACTTCTGATTCTGCAAACGATAATAGTACGGCTTCCAACACTAATGAAAGTAAAGACGACAGTACTAACGTAGCAGATCAGAATGATGATAACGCTAATGTCTCTCAAGATGATGATGCTTCTGATGTTGCTGACTCTGAGGTAACTTCTGGTGAGACAACTACAACAACTCAATCTGACAATGAAGCTCAAACTGAAAAAGTGAATACTTTAGATTCAGATATAAATACGTCACCAAAAACAGTTCAAGTCTATAAAAGTGAGGCAACACCAAAATTAAGAATGGCTAGATCAGTTAGTACACCAACTATAGCTACAAGATCAGCTGTCAGTACTAAATCTACATCTAAAAGTTCATTACCTAAATATACGCCAAAAGTAAATTCGTCAATAAATAATTATATTCGTAAAAATAACTTCAAAGCACCTAACTATGAACAAGATATCGCAAGTTATTTACCAAAATATCAGTATCGTTATGGTAAACCTGAAGGTATCGTTATGCATGATACTGCAAACGATAATTCAACAATAACTGGTGAAATAAATTACATGAAAAATAATTATAATAGCGCATTTGTACATGCTTATGTAGATGGTAATCGTATTATTGAAACAGCTAATACAGATTATTTAGCATGGGGTGCTGGTCCAGCTGCAAACGAACGCTTTATTCATGTAGAATTAGTCCATACTCATGACTATGATTCATTTGCTCGTTCTATCAATAACTATGCAGACTATGCAGCTACAAACCTACAATATTATGGACTTGCTCCTGATAGCGCTGAGTATGATGGTGTTGGGACTGTTTGGACGCATAAAGCTGTAAGTAATTATTTAGGTGGATCAGATCATATCGATCCACATGGTTATTTAGCTAATCATAATTATAGTTATGATGAACTTTATGATTTAATTTATGAAAAATATTTAATTAAAACAGGTAAAGCTGCCGCTTGGGGTTCTACGTCATCTGGAAGTACAAGTGGAAGCAAAAATGAGTCAAGTGGTTCTACTACAAAACCGTCTACTAATACTGGTAAATTAACAGTATCAACGAACAACGGTGTTGGGCGCATAAACACAAATAATGATGGATTATATACCACTGTTTATGATCAAAATGGTAGAAAAACAAGTAAAACGAATCAAACGTTAAAAGTTACAAAATCGGCGACTTTAGGAAACAAAAACTTTTACTTAGTTTCTGATTATAATAAAGGTAATTTAATTGGATGGGTACATCAAAGTGATGTAAGTTATAACTCTGCTAAGCCAGTTGCTAAAAATAATCAATCTTATAAAATCAAACCTGGTGAAGTGATTTATACTGTACCTTGGGGCACTAGTTCTCAGAAAGCAGGCACAGTTTCAGGCAGCTCTAGTCAAACATTCAAAGCATCAAAACAGCAGCAAATTGGCAAAACAAATTATATTTATGGCACAGTAAATAATTTATCCGGTTGGGTAAGCTTAAGTAAATTAACTTCAACAAGAAAAACAGCTACCTCCCCTAGTACAAGTAATAATTTAACTGTCAATACGCTTATCAATCAACAAGGTACAGTCGCTAAAACAAATCATGGTGTTTATACATCTGTATATGATCAAAAAGGTATTCAAAAATCATATGTGAATGGTAAAACTTACAAATTAAGTAAAAAAGCTACATTAGGTAAAAATTCATTTTATTTAATTACAGATAACAAAACAAATACTAACCTAGGTTGGATGCAAACAGGTGACATCACTGTTAAAGAAGCAGTTACAAAAGCTACTGCTACTCCTACAACATCTGTTAGTAAAATCGGACAATTAAACACAAATAATTCTGGTATTAAAGCAACTGTTTATGATAAAAAAGGTAAAAATGCTTCTAAATTTGCTGGTCGTACGTATACTGTAACTAAGCAACGTACTCAAGGTAATAACACTTATGTGTTAATCCAAAATACAAAACAAAATACACCAATTGATTGGGTTAATACTAAAGATATAAATACGCGTAACTTAAGCAAAACAAAAGCTAAAAATGGACAATATACTGTAAAAGCTACTAACAATGGCTTATATGCAATTCCATGGGGTACAAAAAATCAGCAATTAGATACCCAAAATAATATTAAAAACAGTAAATTTAACGCATCAAAATCTGTGTTTGTTGATAAAGACGAGTACCTATACGGAAACGTCAATAATAAAACTGGTTGGATTGCAGCTAAAGATTTGAATAAAACTCCAACACAATCAAAAATCACACCACAAAAATTCGACTATGTTATTTACAATGCCAATGGTAACTATTACCTTGATCCTAATGCTACAAAATCAGCTGGATCATTAAAAGGTTTCCATGAAAGCATATTTACTGTTTTTGAAAAACAAATCATTAATGGGGTAACTTGGTATCATGGTAAATTATCGAACGGTAAAATTGTTTGGATAAAAGAAAGCGACTTACGAAAAGAGCTTGTAAAATACTATAAATCTAATCTTACTTTAGATCAGGCAGTAGCGTTACAACATGGTTTGAAATTCAAACCTCAAATTCAACGTACACCTGGAAAATGGGAAGATGCAACAAAAAGTGAGATTAAAAATGCTATGGATAGTAGTAAGCTTGCTAAAGATCCAACTCAAAAATACCAATTCTTACGCTTAGATAAATCACAAAATATTTCTGGTACTGATTTAGATAAACTATTAGTTGGCAAAGGCATATTAGAAGGACAAGGTGAGGCATTTAGTGAAGCTGCTAAAACTTATAACATTAATGAAGTTTATTTAGTTTCTCATGCCCTACTTGAAACTGGAAATGGAACTTCTAAGCTTGCTAATGGTGGTGACGTAGTAAATAATAAAGTTGTCACTAATGGCGCTAAAAAATATTACAATATGTTTGGTATTGGAGCCGTTGATAAAGATCCTGTAAAACAAGGTTTTGCTACCGCTAAAAATAATGGCTGGGATACTGTTAAAAAAGCAATTGTTGGTGGCGCTAAATACATTGCTAATTCATACATTAACCAAGGACAAAATACTTTGTATAAAATGCGTTGGAATCCTGATAATCCAGGCGTTCATCAATATGCAACTGATGTTGCATGGGCATCTCATAATGCTACACGTATTAAAGGTTTCTATGATTCAATGAATAAATTGGGCAAATATTTTGATGTAAACACATATAAATAGCATGAAATCATAATGTGTAAGTTTTAAAACACAAATAAACCTTAGGTGAAAATTCACCTAAGGTTTATTTGTTTATATAGTGCTAACATATTAAGTATCATTATACTAAACAGTTTTGTAAACGTCATAGAAGCTTTTTAAATCTCTGTTATGACATATTGTTCTTTTCCAACATGAAAGCTTTTCCAATCATTGGATAGCTATTTATTGTTTCTATGCATTTTTGGTTCATTTGAACCCTATCATAAATTTGTATCATATCGCTGTGTTACATAATAAAATGATGCTGAAAATTTTAGCCTCCATTTATCATTTACTTGATATAATGATGATGCGTATTTAATTTATTTAATAAATAATTTAGATTTTCAATATCATTTGAAGTTAAATTTTGACACCTTGCTTCTATCAAAGCCACCCTAACTTCGTTAATTTGTTGAACAAGTGCTTTTGTTTTTTCTGTAATCATTAAATCTTTACATCTTAAGTCTTTGTTTGACTGTTTACTAGTTATATAGCCCATTTGACATAATTTTTTGATCCATCTAGACACAATAGACTGTTCTTTATTAATTTTCATTGTTAAATCATATTGTGATAACACATTATAATGATATAAAATCCTTAACATTTCTAACTGTTCTGAAGTTAAATCTGTGCGTTGGCCAAACCTTCTACTGACTAAATTTAAATCATTACTTGTAAGTGTAATTAATTGTTCTAGTTGTTTATACATGTTGTTTCATCTCCACTACTTTAATTAAAATGTTCAATAGCATTTAAATTTATTATTTTATTTTCTAATATTATAATGTTATTCCTCATAATATACAATAATAATCTACAAATCAGTCGGTTTTGTTGCATTTGTCATATGTTTTATAATAAATTAGTAACAGTGATTATAAATTTTACCTGCATATAAAAGGAGCAACCCTATGACACAGTTAAAAGAAAGAGATTATTTCTTCGACAATGCGAGAATGATATTAATTTTTCTTGTTGTATTTGGTCATTTATTACAACCATATACTGAAGAAAGTAAATATCTTTCTTCACTTTATTTAACTATATATAGTTTCCATATGCCCTGTTTTTTATTCATCTCAGGTTATTTTGCTAAAAAAGCAGGCAAAGCTGGTTATCTAGAGAAAGTTTCAAAAAAATTGTTAGTACCTTATTTTATTTTCTTTGGATTTTTCACCTTTTACTATTATTTCACAGGAAAAGAGGACAGTGTTAAATTCGATCCATTTGATCCTGTTTTTGCATTATGGTTTTTACTTACATTATTCTTTTTTCATGTCATATTAGTAATAGTAAAAGACTATAAACCTTATTTTGTATTACCAATATCTATTATTATTTCTTTATTTGCAGGTTACTCAGATAATATTGACAATTATTTAAGTTTTTCAAGAACAATCATGTTCTTCCCTATTTTTTATTTAGGTTATTTATTTACGAGTGAACATACACGTGTGTTAAGAAATAAGAAATTCATACCGGTCGCTGTTAGCATTTTACTCCTTTTTTATATCATTTATACCTTGCATCCTATAAATGCTGATTGGTTATTAGGTGATTCACCTTATATGTCACTGGAAGGTAAACAAGATTTATATAGTCCAATTAAACGTTTGCTATTATACTTTATTATTTTAATTACAATGTTTTCTTTCCTTAATTTAATACCTGAAAAAGAAAGATTTTTCACATACATTGGGCGTCGAACTATGTATGTCTATTTACTACATGGCATTGTAATTGGTATTATACGTGGTTTTAATATTTATCCATTTAAAGACCACATCTCTATACTGACTTATATATATCTACTCTTATTTACTAGTATAATTGTATATGTATTATCAACTAGATTTATATCTAAGTGGACCAATCCAATTATTAACTTGCAATCCCCTTCGAATTTTAAAGATTAAAATAATTTCCAACCGATTTGTAGTTGGTTCAAATATGTTATGATGGTAGTAATTTGATATTTTAAGCTAGTCATACTTATTTAACTACAAATCGGTATTTTTATTTTGAGGTGAAAAACAATGAAGCTATCATTAAACGACAATTCTAAATTTTTAACAGCACCAAGTATTAGGCAATTTTCAAATAAAATTAAAGATATTGATGATTGTATCAATTTAACAATCGGTCAACCAGATTTTCCTATGCCTGATGTCGTAAAAAATGCATATATTACTGCAATAAAAGAAAATCAAACAAAGTATTCTCATAACAAAGGGTTACTTGAAACACGAAATGCAGTCAGTCATTATTTTAAACAGCGCTATGGTTTCCATTATAGCTCTGATGAAATTATTATTACAAATGGCGCTAGTGAAGCGTTAGACACAGCTTTGAGAAGCATTATTAACCCAGGTGATGAAATATTAATCCCCAGCCCTATTTATGCAGGTTATATCCCTTTAATTAAAACACTTGGTGGCGTTCCTGTATATATCGACACTACAAAAACAGATTTCAAAATAACACCTGAAGCAATCAAGCAAAATATATCGTCAAAAACAAAAGCAATTCTTTTAAATTATCCGACAAATCCCACTGGTGTTATTTTGACTTATGATGAAATTCATGCACTTACAGAAATGTTAAAAAATGAAGAGATTTTTATCATTAGTGATGAAATTTATGCAGAAAATACCTTTAATCATCAACACACTTCTTTTGCTGAATTTAAATCCATCCGTGATCAGTTATTGCTCGTCAATGGATTAAGTAAATCTCACTCTGCTACTGGGATTCGCATTGGTTTTCTAATAGGTCCTGAATATTTAATTGAAAAGTTAACATTTATGCATGCCTATAATTGTATATGTGCTAATGTACCTGCTCAAATAGCTTGTATAGCAGCATTAAACGAAGGATTAGATGCACCTCACTATATGAACAAAGCATATATTGAAAGACGAGATTTTTTAATCACAAAACTACAATCTTTAGGATTTAAACTCGACGCTAAACCAGAAGGTGCTTTTTATATCTTCCCAAGTATTGAAAATTTCACAGAAAATGATTTTGATTTTTGCGTTGATGTACTCGAAAAAGCACACGTTGCAATGGTACCAGGTTCTTCATTTACAGACATTGGTAAAGGCCATGTGCGTATTTCTTATGCCTATGAACTCGATGCCTTAAAAGAGGCAATGAGAAGATTAGAACTTTATATAAAAGAACATTATGAATAACGCCTTGTTATTTTGTATTTAAAATTTATTTACCAATGATTACTACGCTAACTTCCATATTCTATGTAGGCAGTCAAAAAACTCAATTGAATATAATCAAAAAATTTTAGTGTGATTAATATCCGACATTCGATTAGTCGGTATAATGATTTAATAAATCGAGAAACTATATCAAATTGTTAATAATAGTAGGATTAATAAAGTGAATTTTTTAATGTGATTATTATGCTGAGGATTATGTGGAAAACTTACTTAGAGATAACTACGCACTTAAGCAGAGGTAATTTTCTTAAAAATATATCTGTTAAGAAGTATGACATAAAAGAGGCTCGTAAATGAATTTCTAAAAATTCATTTACGGGCTTCTTTTATATTACGCTTTATATTTCAAATATGTGCATTTTATTGATAAATATTTTTTTCAGCAAATTTTTTCATTAATTTATAATATATATCTATATCTTCTGAACTCATATTGAACTGAGTTAACACTTCATCTGAAATTTGCTCAAATTTCTCTTTTAACACACTTCCCTTTTGTGTCAATTGTACTTTAACTCTTCGTTCATCCTCTTCTGTTCTCATACGTTCAATTAGTCCTTTTTTTTCGAGTCTCTTAATAATTGGGCTTATTGTACCAGAATCTAAATATAATTGATCGCATAATGTCTTGATAAATACAGGATTTGAGTTTTCAATATATAACATCACTACATAATTTGGAAAGCTAATATCATACTGCTTTAGGTGTTTGTTAAATTTATTTACTATCTCTTTACTAGAAACATAAAACAGAAAACACATATCTTTCATAAGTTCTTTATTTTTATATTGTGTCATTCATTACTCTCCTCTGCCCTTTTTTATTATATTAATAGAAATTTTATTTTTGGTCAAATATAATAACAAAATGTTTAAAAGTTTTAACATTACTAGTATTAGTCAATAGAATATTCTGAAAACTAATTTTATCCAACTTACATGTTTTTCATTTAATTTTTAATAATAAATTTAAAACCTGGATTTTCATTTTATATTCTCATTTTTATCATTGATGAAAATGAATTTTTTAACTTTAGATTCATTCATATAACCAGTCATTATGTATCATTTTGGTAATAAGGTGTATTCGTTCGAACCATGCATTGGTCAATTTGTCACTCAGCATCAAATAATCACTAGACAACTTTAAAACAATAAAAAAACCGTTAATTTCTAAATATTCACTAGAAATTAACGGTTGTCGTTTTAGTTTTAATACCATGACTTTCATTCAAAAGCCTCTATATTTATTGACGCGTTGTTACTAAATATCTTTACTTATGGAAATTTAGGGAATTGATCAAAATCAGGATTACGTTTTTCTTTAAACGCATCTCTGCCTTCTTTAGCTTCGTCTGTTGTGTAATACAACAGCGTAGCATCGCCCGCCATTTGTTGTAATCCTGCTAATCCATCAGTGTCAGCGTTCATCGCTGCTTTTAAGAATCTTAATGCTGTCGGAGAATGTTGCATCATTTCTTCACACCATTTCACCGTTTCATCCTCTATATCAGCTAAAGGTACAACAGTATTTACTAAGCCCATGTCTAAAGCTTCTTGTGCATTGTATTGACGGCATAAATACCATATTTCACGTGCTTTTTTATGTCCTACAATGCGCGCTAAATATCCTGAACCATAACCTGCATCAAATGATCCTACTTTTGGACCTGTTTGACCAAATATTGCATTATCTGCAGCGATTGTTAAGTCACAAACAACATTTAATACATTTCCGCCACCAATTGCATATCCTCTAACCATCGCGATGACAGGTTTTGGAATAATACGTATCAATCTTTGTAAATCCAACACATTAAGACGCGGAATTTGATCTTCACCTACATAGCCACCATGGCCACGTACTTTTTGGTCTCCACCTGAACAGAATGCTTTATCACCTTCACCTGTAAGGACAATAACCGAAATACGTTGATCATCTCTAGCTCTTGTAAATGCATCTATCATTTCTTGTACCGTATTCGGCGTAAACGCATTACGAACTTCAGGTCTATTAATAGTTACTTTGGCTATGCCGTTATAAAATTCGTACTTAATCTCTTTATATTCTTTAATTGTTTCCCATTGTCTAGTCATTTTGCTCCTCCTTAAAAATAAAACCTAACACTATTTTATCAAATTCTGTCATTTCTTCCACATGTACAGTATGACCACTACCACTAACTTCATATAGACTCGTCTCTGGTATTAAGTCGCACATGTGATAACCAATTTTTATAAATTTTTCGTCGAAACTTCCTACAATTATACAAGTTGGAACTGCAATATCTGATATTTTTGGCCATAAGTTAGGCATTTGTCCAGTACCATACTCTCGTAAAGCTTTTGCTAATCTCACAGGATTTTGTTGTAATCGCATTTGACGAATCTTTCGTTTTGTTTCTGTATTTAAATTATACTGACTTTGAAATAAAGGTAATTTTTCCCAATCATTTACAAAAATTTCTAATCCAGCGATTTCTAAAACTTTTGCACGTGCTTGATCAATTTGAATTCTTTCGATGCGGTCGTCTTCATCTGCAATACCTGGTGAACTGCTTTCTAATATCAATCCATTTAAGTGGCACGTTCCATAAAGCGCATAATATAAAGCGATTCTACCACCCATAGAATAACCGTGTAAAAAAATACGATACGCCTTAAACAAAGCTAATGTATCGTCTAATAATTGGCAGATAAATTCAAAATTCCAAGTACTCGTTTCACTTGATTGATCAAAACCATGACCTGGCAAGTCAATGGTTAATACATTGATTTCATCTGTGAAGGTTTTGATATGTTCATCGAATGTCGATTGATCACTTATAAATCCATGTAATAATACGATCAAATCATTTGAGTTCTTTGTAGATTGATGAAATTTATAATGTAACATCTATAATATCACTCAATTTCAAATAAAGATTTTGGTGTTGGCTTAAGTTTTCATCACGATTTGTAATGATTTCATATATATGTGCACCAAGTTTTGATAGTTCTGCATACTTAAAAGTTTCAATTGTTTCAAAACGTCTGTAAGAAAAATCATAAAGTAATGCAGCATGTTCAAAGTTTAATCCTGTCGGTGTACCAAATAGTCTTTCAAAATAAATATCAGCAGACGACTTTTGTGGTAAAAAGGAGAAAATTCCGCCGCCATCATTATTTAAAAGTATGATATTTAAGTTAATATCATTTAATTTTGACATAAGTAAACCATTCATATCATGGTAAAATGCTAAATCACCTATTAATAATGTGACACGTTTATGTGCTGCCATTCCTATCGCTGTAGAAATAACACCATCTATGCCATTTGCACCTCTATTAGCATAAATCTCTGCTTCACAATCTATAAATAAGTTATCGACATCACGGATTGGCATACTATTGCTAACAAATAATGCATCCTCTTTCGTCAATTTATCTAATAGATTTGCTACAAAAGCTGACTCATCCGTAGCAGTTCTCAAATAATCTTTGATTTTAATATGTGCTTGCTTTTCTAGTGATTGCCATTTTTCTAACCAATTTTTTCGCTCTACAGTTGGAATTTCAGAAAGCTGTCTAAAGAAATCATTGGCCGACATTTCGTAAGATACATGCGGTACCTTTGGAAATGCATCTGGTTGATCATTATTTTGCACTAATATTTGAAAAGCTTCTGTAGCTTTTAACCATTGATTTACTTTTTTAGAAATCACTGGTTTACCTACGCGAATAATAAAATCAGCATTTATAGATAACCCCGATCTATACAGTAAATCATAAGTTGTCACTACATTAGGATGATGTTCTTTACGTAATTGACTCAAAGGGTCTGCCAAAATAGGCATGTCATGTATGGTTGCATAAGTAAGTATTTGATCTACATCTTGATGTTGCATATCACCCACAACAATGAGGCCTTTGCGTTTTTGCATAATCGTTTTGATTTCATTCAAACTTGCTGTTTTTTGATAATGAGGCAAGATCTTATTATCTGAATTTAACCATTCTACTTTTTCTAGGTTCGGTGTTAATGGCTCTCTAAATGGCAAATTCAAATGTATGGGTCCACGATGCGGACCGTAGAAATATTGGCTTGCTTTTTGTATTTGAAATTTGATAGTGTTTAACAAATAATCTTGTGATTCATCGGCATCTGCTATTGGAAAATCAAATTGGTATTGAACATAATTCTCGAACATATTTGTTTGATTTATCGCTTGAGGTGCACCTATTCCTCTTAATTCATGCGGTCTATCACTCGTCAATACGACTAATGGTAAATGACTTAAATCACTTTCTGCAATTGCAGGCGTATAATTGGCAGCTGCAGTACCAGATGTACATAAAATTGCAACTGGTCTTTCACTACCTTTCATTAACCCCATCGCAAAAAAAGCAGCGCTACGTTCATCTGGATGAATCCAAGATTTCAGTTTTGGATGTGCCTCTATAGCAATAGCTAGTGGCGTTGAACGAGAACCAGGGCTTATTACCACTTCTCTTATGCCATATGCATATAGTTCTGAGACTAATGTAAAAACTTGTTTTGTTAAAGCGTCTGTGTGATTACTCATATTTCTCTACTCCTAAAGCTTTCATCATCGGATTGAATTTAACCGCAGTTTCTTCTACTTCACTATCAGCATCAGAATTTTGTACAATACCGCAACCAGCAAATAAAGTAGCTTGATTCTTTTTAATTAACATCGATCTAATAGCTACGATGAACTCACAGTTATCATACATATCAATATATCCTACTGGTGCGCCATATAGACCTCGTGTACCAAATTCATTATTTTCAATATAAGAAATTGCTTCTTCCTTAGGATAACCACCTAATGCTGGTGTAGGATGAAGATTATCTAATAATCCAATATATGAATTTTGTAACAACCGTCCTTCAATTTTGGTATATAAATGATATAAATGATCATTTGTTAAAATTTGAGGTTTTTTATTAAATGTAATTTCTTCTACATAAGGTTTGATATCATTTAATATACTTTTAACAACAAAATGATGCTCATTTAAATTCTTGTCATCGTTTAAAAATGCATCAATATTTGCCTTATCTATGTCATCTCGATGTGTTCTTTTAATTGTACCAGCAACAGCTTTCGTCGATAACACGTCATCTTTGACTTCCATTAATTGCTCAGGGGTTTGGGAGAAAAACACACTATCTTGTGATTCAAGCACAAATAAGTAGCTATTATGTTCACCCTGCATTGCCCTATTGAGTATATATGGAATGTTAATGTTTTTATCAAACATAATAAGCCTTTTTCTTGCAAGGACAATTTTTTTATTTTCATCTAAAATATCAATTGTATCTTTAACTAACTCACGCCATTCGTCTTTATAAATATCGTCAATTCTTTTAATATCCCCTATTTCATCACTAGGTTGAACGTCCTTTTGTGTAAGTCTATCAATGATTGCTAAGAAAGTATCTATCTCAAACTTATCGGCTTCTACTGTATACGTTATAAATGATTGTCCCTGCTCCATCGTAACGAGTACTTCAGGTAAGACAAAATGATTAATACCAAACTCACGCCATTCATCACCTGATTTATGCGTTGAAAATTGGAAACCACCACAAATTTTCAAATGATGTCTTTCTGAATTTGGATGTATTAACTCAATATCATTTTTATACTTTTCCCACTCACGAAAAATAGATTGTTTATTTTCAAAATCGTTTTTAAATCTCGTGATAGCATGATAGCCAAAGAATGAAGTTTCGTTGTCATTTTTCTTGAAATAAAAACGGTCTCCCGCACAATCTTCGGTTAAATGAAATAATAATGTAGGCTCTAATTCATAATCTAATTTTGCTTCTACAGAAACCCAAGTATGGTTACTTTCGTATACCGCTTCGACAATTTCACTTTCCTTGACATCTAAAGTCATCTATTTCACTTCTTTCATTTCAATATCAGTTTACACTCATTATAATATTGTACCACTTTTCACAATCTGTGTACGTTTTTCAGCTTATTTCATGTAGACAATTTTTCCGTAAGTTGACCTTTACAACTTCTTCTATTAAAATTAATTTGATAAAAATTAATTATATTAAAAGAATTCGAGGTAAATCATTATGGCATCTCAATACCAACAATATTCAACAGTCAGAAAATACTGGCACTTAATGCGGCCACACACATTGACTGCTGCAGTAGTTCCAGTTTTAGTAGGTACTGCAACTGCAAAAATATTCCTTCTAGGTAGTGAAGATCATCTAAAGCTTAGCTTATTCATTGCTATGCTAGTGGCATGTTTACTTATCCAAGCAGCTACAAACATGTTTAATGAATACTATGATTTTAAAAAAGGCTTAGATGACCATACTTCAGTAGGTATCGGTGGCGCAATTGTACGAAATGGCATGAGTCCAAAATTAGTCATGAACTTAGCCATAACATTTTATATTATCGCAGCGATTTTAGGTATATTTATCGCTTCCCAAAGTTCATTCTGGTTACTTCCTATTGGGTTAGTATGCATGGCAGTAGGTTACCTATATACAGGTGGACCATTCCCGATTTCATGGACACCTTTTGGAGAACTATTTTCAGGAATATTTATGGGTATGATAATTATTTTAATTGCCTTCTTTATCCAAACTGGTAACATACAAAGTTTAGCGGTATGGATTAGCATTCCAATCGTAATCACAATTGGTCTTATCAACATGGGCAATAATATCAGGGATTGGGTTAAAGATAAGGCAAGTGGTCGAAAAACATTACCCATTTTATTAGGGAAAAATAATGCTGTTCGCTTTTTAGCATTGATGTATATCGTTGCTTATTTGCTCGTTATCTATATCACTTTCTTTAAACCTGGTGGTTCGATTTTCTTCTTGCTAGCTTTATTATCTTTCCCAATGCCAATCAAAGCAGTTAGAAGATTTAAAAAGAACGACACACCTGAAACAATGATGCCTGCAATGGCTGCTACTGGAAAAACAAATACATTCTTTGGTTTCCTTTATGCATTAGGTATCTATATCAGTGCTTTATTAGGTGGGATTTAATAACACTCTGTATTTAATTTATTATATATACAAAATCGTTCTTCATTCATTTGATGAACGATTTTGTATTTTTACTAGTATATGCTAAACATGTACTAAGTGATAATGCATATGTCCATATAAATCAAATTCACTTTTAATTTCAAAACCTAATTTTTCATAGACACGTAATGCTGCAGTATTATCAACATCACAATTTAAACTCCATTTTTCATCTGGGTAGTTTGAAATGACATGTTTAATCAATTTCGTTGCTACACCATTTCCACGAAAATGAGGAAATGTTGCTACAGTTTCAATGTACCATTCATCATTAGCAGCCTCTTTCATCGGCATTGGTGTGCCATAAGATTTTATATCTTCCTCTAAATCCATGTCTAGCCATGCTTGTTCAAGTTCTAATTCTTTACTGCCAGGATATGCGATCAAACAGCCTGCAACGTTACCATCAATTTCATACACCCATACATTACTAATGTGCCCTCTATATTTTACATCTACCATGCTTTGTTCCATTATATTTAGCAAACGAAATTTTTCGACTTCCTTTACCATATCGATATCTAATTGACTCCAAATGATATAACATAATTCTGCAATATCTTTTTTGTCACTAGGCTTAGCTTTTCTAATCATTTTATTTCTCCTTTATTTATTACGATTATTAATTCCATTATATCTGAATCAATTTAAAATTTCGATGTAATAACAACCATATAATTCAAATTTTGTCACATTGTTTTATTTGTTCAATTTCACTATTTAAGAGATAATTAATACAATAATCTAGAAAATGAAAGGACATTATACACATGAAAGTAAACAAAGTTATATACGTCGTACTTGCATTTCTTTTGGGTTGGTGTGGCATACATAAATTTTACTCAAACCAATTACTACAAGGTATTATACATTTAATATTTTTTTGGACTGGCATCCCTTATATTATTGCTATCATTAGCGGGATATTAACAATTTTCTTTAACAAAGCAGATGAAAATGGTCTCATTACCCTCGAAAAATAGTTTTATACTAACTTGCTAAAAAATCCCTTACATTTTCATTACACTTATAAAAAATGGGTAAAGGTATGTAAGTAGCATGTATGAGTTTCGTTTAGGAGGTAAAATTTTATGAATATTATAAAACGTGTTTTTAGAACACTGATTGTCGGTTATATTGTAAGAGGAATTAGAAACTTAATAAGTAAAAAAACAAAATAAATTAAAGCCCCACTTCTCAATTTATTGAGTTAGTGGGGCTTATGCATGAGCTAGATCAGGCAATCCCTAATACCACTTCTCTATTTATTGAATTAGCGAGCTTATGTATGAGCAATGATGCTCTAGTCACATTGCAATAACGGAAAACAAATCCATATAATAATAAATCTCTCTCTTTTCTGCACCCATCCACATCTAAATTATTCATTTAAACTTACTTTTATGTTTTACTGAAAAGCAATTACTATTTGCTAATGTTGTCGCATAATTTTTATTACGTATTTATCGAAAATTAACCGGACGTAACAAAAAAAGTTAAATCAACGTATTATTTACGTCAACTTAACGGGAATTCGGCATTACCTTTACCGTCTTTTAAATCTTCCATTTTGTTACGTTATAATGCTGCACCGACTTTGCCAGCTTCTTCATAGAATTTTAATGTTCGTCTATCTGAATTACCATTATGTAATTTTTTATCTATACTCCATTGTTCTACTTGTATTAATAATTGATCTAGTGTGTTCGTAATTTAAATATTCTTCCTTATCTATCAATATTGTTAGATTTTATATATTGCTTCAAATTTATTTTGTTAAGTGTTTTAATTGCTTTGGAGGTGATTATATTGAATCAATCTAATAAAAATCAAAATATTTTATCATCACTAAGTTATTTCAGTGTGTTTTTCGCACCAATTATATTTCCAATATTCGTTTGGATATTTGCTGAAAAACCAACTTCTACTCATGGTAGAAAAGCATTATTTAATCACATTTGGGTATATATTTTCTTATTCTTTGCAAATCTAGGTTTCATCTTTTCTCGAGAAGTTTTCGATAAACCTTTTGACAATCAAGAAGTAATATCTAATGTTTCATTCGGTATAGGCATTTTTTTATTACTCATTGCTGGCATTATATTTCTTTTCAACATCATTCGTGGTATCAAATTGCTTACGGATAAATAATATTGTCCCATCCTTAACTGGATGGCTTTTTCCATCTTTATATTCTCTCCCTTTCATCGTCTACATGCTACAATCTATCAATACTGCCGTGACATTAATTACAAATAAAGCAGCTATAAAGACTTTAAAAAAGTTCTTGTTAGAAACAATGTTGATAATTTTACATCACTTTTGATAAGACATACCCATGCATCAATATATTAAAGTAAAGAATTTTCAATGCCATATATTAGTAAAAGATTAGGTCATGCAAATATTAAAATTACTTGGTGAGTATATAATCATTTGCTTGAATAATTGAAATCACAGGAAGATGATAAGCTACTTAAAGCCTTTAATTTCTAGCTGGACAACTCAACGGACAAAAAATTTTAAAAGTGTTCAAGTCGTCCCATGTTGACCAAAATTTATAGAATTCACTTTTGTATATTTTTCATAAAATAAAAAGAACGCTGATTTAACAACGTTCTTTTGTTATCCAAAGTATTTACTTGAAATGATTTTTCTGTTTTTACGGAAACAGTTAAAGCCGAAAGCGATAAGGTTATTCAAGCGTTAGAAAGTATGGAAACTCACACCAATGCGTTGGCGTATCTTGTAAAATCTATATAACTATTGGCATTTCATCGTCTTAAAAGTTCATTTAAGACACTTAGCCAAACTTATCCAAATATAATAAAAACCCGTCAAATCAACGTTTTACTCACGTCAACTTAACGGGATTATCTAAATTACGGAAACGGAGGGATTCGAACCCTCGCGCCGCTCTCGCGACCTACACCCTTAGCAGGGGCGCCTCTTCAGCCAACTTGAGTACGTTTCCAATGGCTCCACAGGTAGGACTCGAACCTACGACCGATCGGTTAACAGCCGATAGCTCTACCACTGAGCTACTGTGGATAAATAGTATCTCTAATCAAGCACAAATATTATTATATCAATTAATAGCAAATTTTCAAGAGATATCGTAAAAAAATATGCAGAACATTTACACTAAATTAATATAATATTCCGCATATTCTACTTTTACATTAATATTTTTAATAAACTTTACTATTTACTTTCAAACAAAGAATACTTAGCAAGTGCTTCATATATATTTAATTGTGGTTTTGTATAATCTATAGGAGATTCTGGATCAAAAGTTGCAACTCTTGCCGCTCTATCCATCATATAATAATAATAAATACCATTTAAATATTGTTGTTGCATGCTATGAGCTGAAATGTTTACAACGATAGATTGATTATCAACAAAGTTCACTTTGCATTTTTTATCTTTGAGTGATTTAATACTTTGAACATAATGGATATTAATCCATGTATTTTGTGTTTTTCTATCAGAATGTGTTGGAAAAAAATAAGTGGGAAATAAAGGAGTGAATAAAATCGGGGGCTTGCTGCTAATACCTGTAATTCGAATGGTATCCTCTTTTTTAAAAACATAACTACTACCATAAAATCTACAAGAGCGGTCAATAATTTTGTGGGTACGTTCTTTTATTGTACTTTCATCTTCTTTATACCTTAGCACTCTTGTTCCTTCATATTGGCCAACGGGTAAATGGCACGGTTGCAATGACATATCACCTTTTTTAATAATATACGGTTGAATCATAGTTGTAACCTCCTTACAATTTTGGTGATACTCAAATAATATACTATCATCATTTTAAAATCAACTTATATTATAAAATATTTTCTATATATTCTACAATTAAATTTTAGTTACGAATCTTTTTCTATTTTTTAATTATTGAAAGTTTCGTTTTACACTTATTTTTTCGGAAAAGTCAGAATATTCGTTGATTTAAAAATCAAAACCTTGTATAATGTATTTTAAATATAGATAGAGGGGTTGTGTTGATAATGAAACATAATACACATGTAAAATACAATACTTTAGAGTCTTTTGTATCAACAATTAATGACTTAGGTATCGAATTAATCATTGATGAATCGTTAAGGAATGTCCGTAAGCAACAATTAGAAAATCTCATCGATCATGCACTTAAAAATAAAAACGAGAATGATTTCAAACGCTATACAGAAGAATATAAACATTTGGAGGCATATCTCGTTGGTTAATTTAGTTGTCATATATTTAAAATAAGGTCTATTCACTAATTAATTAAAGTTAGCGAATAGACCTTTTATATTGTTTATTTAAGACATTAATCTGATTAGCTCATATCTATCAATATCTCCAAAATAGTGATAGATATCATAATCTGCTAATGCTTCTTCTATACTATCAAAGTCATGCAATGTGCCTTCCAATGCATGTTCTAATTCAGTAACGTCTCCCACACCAAAGAAGTCACCGAAAATTTTAGCATGTTCAATTCTTCCTTTTTTAACATCTAATTTAATTTGAACAAATCCTTTTTCAAATTTTTCTTCTCGTTCAAAATTATATTTAGGATTTCTACCGTAATTCCATTCCCAAGTACGATATTTTTCATTACTTAATTGCTCTATATTTGCCCAATCTTCGTCTGAAAGCTTATATTCTTCAACTTGTGTAGCCTCACCAAATATTGTTTTTAAAATAATTTCTTTAAAAGTATCAATATCTAATGGTTCAGTTAAGAATTCTGAGATATTAGCAACTCTACTTCTCACAGATTTAATACCTTTCGATTTAATTTTTGCTGGATTCACACGCAAGGCATTTTGAACTTCATTTAATTCACTGTTTAACATTAAAGTACCATGGCTAAACATTCTATCTTTTACTTTGACCATGGCATTACCGGAAATTTTAGCTTTACCGATTTGAATATCGTTTCGGCCACTCATTTCTGCATCTAATCCAAGTGATTTCAATGCTTCCACTATAGGTTCAGTGAACTTTTTAAAATTATGAAAACTATTGCCATCATCATCCGTTATAAAACTAAAGTTTAGGTTGCCTGTATCATGGTACACGGCACCGCCACCTGAAATACGTCTGACTACATCTATACCATGTTCATCAATATAAGGTTGGTTCACTTCTTCAATCGTATTCTGATTTTTGCCAATAATAATTGAAGGACGATTGACATAAAACAGAAAATAACTATCGTCATTCGGCATGTGCTTTAATACATATTCTTCCATTGCCAAATTTAATGTTGGATCTGTAATATCATTATTACTAATAAATTTCATATACTGCACTCCTTTTCCTCTTAATACCCTTACCTTATTTATGCAATATTTTCATTAAAAATGCCAATCATTTAACTGATTTATACTAATTTTTCTAAAAAAAGAATGATAACTGTATATTTAAAGGTTATTTGTTTATTTGTCTGTCGTTTTTTTGTATAATACTATCTAGTTAGCATTTCTAGGGAGGATTCAATATGACTGTCGCAGAAGTCGGAAATATAGTAGAATTTTATGACGGTTTAAAAGGCCGCGTAGAAAAAATTAATGACAACTCTGTAATTGTAGATTTAACAATTATGGAAAACTTCAATGATCTAGACCTGCCTGAAAAAACTGTCATCAATCACAAGCGATATACAATCGTCGAACAAGAAGGATAGTTTATATGAATAGAATTTCAAACGCTTTAATCTGGTTTATTGTAAGCTTCATCGTATTTCACATTATTTTATATATCATGTGGGGTGAAAAGCAAGAATACTGGTACCTTTATACTGGTATCATGCTTATCGCAGGTATCAGTTATATATTTTACCAAAGAGATATTGAATCAAAAAGATTATTAACATCTCTAGGGATAGGTATTATTACGGGTATCGTACTCATTATTATACAGCTAGTTTTAGCAGCTATCTCATCAGATATTCAGTACGCATCACTGATTAAAGAGTTAACGCGAACAGGTGTATACTTTAAATGGCAAATGTTAGTTACTTTATTATTTGTGATACCGTGTCATGAACTTTATATGAGAACTGTATTACAAAAAGAACTACTCAAATTAAACATTCCAATGTGGTTAAGCGTATTAATAACAGCAATTTGTTCTGCTTCTTTATTTTTCTATCTAGATAAAATGTGGATTGTTTTCTTTGTATTCATCGTTCAAATTGTGCTTTCATTAAGTTATTATTATACGCGTAGAATTGCTACGACTGTCATAGCACAAATTGTTGCAGTAGTTATTCTATTAATTTTCCACGGATAAATTGAAATAGAAACACAAGCTTATGAATGATGTAAAAAAGATTAAGATTTTACAGCTTATACCCCACAGTTTGAAAAAGATGAGGGCATAAAAGGTCTCTGAATGAAAATAAACGCCAATTTCTATTGAAATAATATAGAAATTGGCGTTTTCTTTGGTTTTAAGAGATTTTTATAGCACATAAATTTTATCAAATAATAACATTAAATGTTTGTTTTTGTTCGATGTGGTAGTCATTATCTTTTAAATTTCTAGCAATTAATTCAACCATCGTAATTTCACCCGTTTCGTGAATGACAGCATCTTCTAAATATTGCTTATAGTTTCTATAGCAGTAATCAGTCATACTTACACGATACATGTGGTCTAATTTAATATTTTCCAATGTCACACGATGGTATGGCTCTGCATTCATATCTATTGTATAGTTAACACCTTGCCAAAACGTACATAAGGTTTCATCTACGATTGTTAAGCTCAATGCGCCGTCACTAAAAGCTATATGTGAATAGCAATACTCTAAAATATCATGAATCTGTTGACCTTTCATTGTTAAATCAACTGGGACATCTGGATGAGGATAGGCATTAAATAAATCTTCATTTGTAATGATGCCATTGAGCCCCTCTTCACCACTCATTGGTAAGTGTACACAAGATATATCATAATCATAGGCTAATCGAATACTATCATGTAATAACTGTGTGAATGGATGAGGTTTTGTTATAACATCACTCAAACCATTTACCTCTGCTGACAAAGCATTTTCGTTTATGCTTTCTTCACTCCAATTACAAACTGTTTTTCTATCATAAAAAGTCAAATCTAATAATGCTTGGTCTTCTGGATAATGATTTAAATCCACAATTTTAGAATTGACATCTTCTAATTCATACGAATTTGTGCGTTTTTTAAAGTTAATCTTCACATGTATAAGTTGTTCAGCATTTTGTCCTGCTTGTACATAAAGCGTCTGATCATCTCTACCGATAAACGTTTGATGTTGATGACCAGTAATTAATAAATCAATAACGCCTAGGGTCTGCATGATTTTTTCCGCTTCATTTACATTTTGCTCACGCTCATTAGAGGTTTTATTTAGTTGATTTAGTCCACCATGGTATATAACAATTAAAAAGTCTGGCATTTCGCTTTCATGAATAAATCGAATCCAACGTTTAGAAGAGCGTAATGTTTTTTCAATTCGTACATCATTTTCCATTTCAAAATGTTCACGCTCCATTAGCCCATCTGAAGTCAAACCCACTATTGCGATTTTGACACCTTCTATTTCTTTAATTGTATATGGTGTAGAAAAATATGGTTCTTTTGTACGTTTATATTCAATATTTGCCGATAACCATGGAAACCTAGACAATGATACTGCCCTTGAAAAGAATGACAGACCAAATTTAAATTCATTAGGACTAATACCACTTGCATCGTATTGCATAGCATTCATCAATTTTATCATTGGATGACGTTTATAAGGTGCTACAACTGCATAATAAAATGCTGCTAACGAACCTGCTAAACTACCACCACTGTCTAATAAAATAACGTGATCATTTGTTTCTCTAATACTTTTAACATAAGATCCTGCTCTATAAATATTGGAATTATTCTCACCACTTTGAAAATAACTATGCATATCAGAAGTAGTGATAATGTCTATTGCGATTTTTTCACTTTTTTTCATACGCCTCTCCCCTCATTAATATTAGTCTAACACGTTTCTAAAACAGCTTGAAATAATAATAAACATATATCATCAACAGTGAATATTTGCCAACTATACGCTTTTATCCTGAAACTAAAAGCACCAGTACATCATTTGTTAGATGTACTGGCACCATTGTTTCATAAACTATTCAGTTCAGATTTACATTTAACAATCAACCAATTTGTACGCGTTCTTTAGGATAATGAAATTTATCAGGTTCTCTACGTCCACCAATCATAATAATAAAACTGATTAAACCAACACGGCCAATTAGCATCAACACCATCAAGACACCTTTACTCATATCATTCACATCACCAGTAATACCTAATGATAATCCACAAGTTCCAAATGCCGACATAACTTCAAAAAACGCTTGTAAAAATGAAACCTTTCCATTTTCAACAACCAGTATAAAAATCATACTCGTAAAAGTTAATATGCTAGCCATGATAAAAACAGCAAATGAACGTTGAACATCAGTTATGTGAATTTCACGATTAAATGCTTTGATAGACGTTTTTTCAGGTTGGTTGCTAAAGTTTAAAAGGAATAATATTAAAATCGCAAACGTCGTAGTTCTAATCCCCCCACCGACAGAACTTGGGGATGAACCTATAAACATCAGTATACCCATAACGATATTCGTACCTTCTCCAAAACCACTTACATCAATAGTTTGAAGCCCTGCGCTCCTTGTTGTAGCTGATTGGAATAATGCATAAAATAGCGATTTGTGCCAACTCATATTCTGAAAAGCTTGGTTATGTTCGAATAAAAGGATAATTAATACGCCGAAAATAAACAAACCAAAATAAGTGACCGTGGTGATTTTTGCAAATAATGAAAATCTAAAATTAGGAATTCGATTTTTGATATATGCTTTCACTTCTATCAATACAGGAAAGCCAATTGAACCTAACATGATTAAAAACATAACAATAGTTTGCACAAAATAGTCATTTGCATATGGTATAAGTGATTGTCCAGTTATATCAAGCCCACCATTTGTTGTTGCTGATACCGATACAAATAATCCTTGCATAATTGCATATTGAATGTCGGGATTATCTCTATAGAAATAAAATGCTAATAATGATGCACCAACAAGTTCTATGATAATGATTGTTCGAACAATATCTAAAATCAATTTCACAGTACCACTCATCGTATGTTTATTATTATCAAGCATGATTAATTGGCGTTCACGCATACCAATATGTTTACCTAAGACAACCCACAGCATAGTTCCAATGGCCATAACACCAATACCACCTAAATTTAGTATCAGCATGATAACCACTTGGCCAAATGTTGTGTAAGTATCAATAATGTTAACTGGCGTTAGACCTGTTACACTGACACCTGACACAGCAACAAACAAGGAATCAATTGGATCTACAGAGACATTGGACTTATGGACAAACGGCAAGTTCAGCATTAAAAATGCCACGATAATTGCCGCGATATAATACATTACAATCCCTTGTTGAGGACTTGATTTTTTTAACAATTGGTTGAAAATGGACAACGTTTCTTCACCTCAACGTTACTTCAGTTTAATCTTAATATCCTTTTCTTTACCATCCCTATATATTTTAGCTGGTAGCGTTTTTAAATCATCTTTATGATTAAAAATAATTTGTCTGTATCTAAGATTATCTTCTAATGCTTTACCATCTAATTCTACTATGACATCATTTTTTTGCAACCCGGATTTTTCACCTAATGAATCTTTTTTAACATCACCTACTAGCACGCCTTTTTTAACATCTTCTGGTAAATTAATAGATTGTTTGGTAGCTTCATCAACCTCACTAATATTAGCAATCTTCACACCTGTATTAGGATATTTAACTTCACCTTTATCTTCTAATTGCTTGGCAATGTCTTCAGCGTCATTGACCGGTATGGCAAAGGCAATACCTTCAACATTATCCATATCTATTTTCAAGGATGCTATACCTACTAACTTACTATTTCTATCAATCACGGCTCCACCTGAGTTGCCCGGATTTACAGGTGCATCTATTTGGAAAGCACTCATTAACACATCATATTGATCGTCTTTATTGATATCCACTGGTATGTGTCTGTTCAAACCTGAAATAATACCATCAGAAATACTTCCTTTAAAATCTACACCTAGAGGGTTTCCTACGACTATAATTGGTTCACCTAGTACTAAAGTACTGGAATCGCCTATTTTAATTGGTTTCACTTTACTATCCGATTTTACTTTAGCTTTAACAACGGCGATATCTGAATACTTATCCGTGCCAACAACTTTTCCAATCGCATAGTCATCATTACCATATGTAATCTTCTGTTCTTTTTTATCTCCAACCACATGTGCGTTGGTCATAATAAAAATAGAGTCGCCCACTTTTTTGTAGACGACACCTGAACCTAATTCATTTTCTTTACCTGCTTCTTGTGTCTCTTTTTCGGCAGAAGTTCTATCATCACTTGTATCATTTTCAACAGTTACTACTGAATGAATTGCACTGTTTGCACTTTTCATTGTTGTTGTATAAGCTTTATCTTTATTTTGATTATCGTTAAACACGCTATCATTTGAAGTACCATTTTCATCAACATTTTTGAATATAGCTTGTATGAGTGTAAGTAAAACAATAACTGCAACAACAATTAAAATTTTAGCCCAATGTTCAATAAAGAAAGCCTTAACTTTATCAGAAGTATTAGCTGTGCTTTCATGCTTAGTTTCATTGTTACGATTCGAATGTTCACTGGCACTTTTTTGGTGCTTCATTTGGAAAGATGTTTGTTCATCATTACTCAAATAATCATCAACTCTAGATTGTTGTGCATTCTCTGAGTAAAAGTTTTCTTCCTGCTGTTTTTCAGCTGGGACATGTTGTTCATTTGATTGTGCACTGTTATTTTGATCCACATTCTCAACATGTGATGATTTTGAATTTATATTATTTTTTTCATCCGCTATGTTCTCGTTTTCATTGTATGGATGATTGATATTGTCCGCTGAGGTTGACTCATCGTTTTCTGTTCTCTCTGGTATATGTTTTGAGTTCCGCGCAGCAGCAATGGCTTGTTGTTGCTGAATTTCTTCTTGTGTAAGCTTTTCAATACGTGCTTTTCTTAAATTTTCTTTCACACGCTCTTCATTATTTTTAGCAAGTATTTCAGCCTTTTCTTCACGCTGTTTTCTAGCTTGACGTTCTTGTTGCACACGTTGTTCCCGTTCCTCGTTATGAAAGTACTCACGTCGTTTGCGTCCATACTTTACTTTTGGGATGACATGTTTTTTATTTTGCGTCACAATAAGCCCCCCTATTACTTTTGATTGCAATTCTATTATGACATATCAAATATAATTTTTCTGCTTTATTTTGTCATATAAAGTTAGCATACTACAGATTATAGTCTCTTTTATTAAAAAATTCTAACTTTATCTCATGAAAAATAAAACAAAGCCTGAGACATAGTTTTTTATGACTCAGACTTATTTATATTATTTATGTTCTTTTTTATTATTTTTAACAGAAGTTAACCAACCAATAATCACAAGTGCAATCATAACCGTCCAGAAAATAGATTGCCATAATACACTGTGTGGGAAGTGTTCCGGTAATATTTTAATATCTGGGTGCGCTAACACCATAATAACTAATTTAATACCTACCCAGCCGACAATTGCAAAGGCAGCACCTTCTAAACCAGGATATTTATTCAATAGATTTACAAACCAAGTGGCTGCAAAACGCATGATGATTACGCCTAGCATACCACCTAAGAACATGACTGCAAACTGTCCAAGGTCCATACCACCAAAGTGTATACCAACAGTAGGTAAAGTTACTGCAATAGCAAGTGCAGCTAACATAGAGTCAATCGCAAAGGCAATATCTGCAAATTCTACTTTTAATACTGTACCCCAAAATGCTTTTGGACTTGCATGTATTTCCTCACCTGACTCATCATAATGGTGGTCATCCGTACCATCTTCTTTTTGGTGATCTTTTTCATTAAAGAATGATATGAGATTCTTAATGGACATGTATAATAGGTAAATTGCACCCAATGCTTGAATCCACCAAAAATGTGCGATAATGCTTATTAAAAATAAAGAAATAAAACGGAAAATAAATGCACCTAACAGTCCATAAAACAATGCTTTTTTACGTTGTTCTGGAGGCAAGTGTTTAACCATGACTGCCATTACGACAGCATTATCTGCTGCTAATAATCCTTCTAAAAATACCAGTACTACTAGAACCCATAAATAAGGTAAAATTAAACTCGGATCCATTTAGGACAACTCCTTTAGTTTTTTACATAAAAATAGAGACCTAAGCTAAGTAAATGCTACACACATTTTCGATCATATACACGCCTATAGTAAATTAAACTTTTAGCTTTATATATTTTGTATGTTTGTAACATTTATAAGCAAAGGTCTCACTCGACAGTATTTTTCTGCCCATTTTACCGGAAACGTTTAACGTTTCGTAATGACGACAAAATGACTATGTTAAAAAGATATATAAAACAGACATTTCACAAAAATATTACTATCTCATATATCTCTTTAAAAACAGTTGAGTTACTCCCCTCCGACTACAAAGTCATAGGTATTCTATTAATAATATAGTATTATACACAATTAATCATATTATAACAAACTGTATAATTTAATTTCTGGAAATTTTTCTTCAAACCATCTCGTTGCAAACTCATTTTCAAATAAGAAAACGTAATTATCATAAACATCTTTAACAAGAATAGAACGAGAAGAGCTCATTTTATCTTTAATATCTTCTTCATTTTCAATCCATCTTGCAATTTTTGGACCAACTGGTTCCATGATGACATCGACATTATATTCATTTTTAAGTCTATGTTCAAATACTTCAAATTGTAACTGACCTACCGCACCAATAATAATTTGATTGGTATGCAATGCTTTATAGTATTGAATTGCGCCTTCTTGAACTAATTGTTCAATTCCTTTATGGAAATGCTTCTGCTTCATGACATTTTTGGCAGAAACTTTCATAAATAATTCTGGTGTAAACTGCGGTAATTCTTGGAAACTGAATTTTTGGTTGCCACCTACTAATGTATCTCCAATTTGGTAATTACCTGTGTCATACAAACCTATGATATCTCCAGCAACTGCGTGATTAACTGTTTCTTTATCATCAGCCATAAACGAAGTCGAACGTGTTATTTTCTGTTTCTTTTTCGTTCTTTGTAAGGTAACATCCATACCTCGTTCAAAAGCGCCACTAACTACCCTCATAAAAGCAATTCTATCTCTGTGTTTGGGATCCATATTGGCTTGAATTTTGAAAATAAAGCCTGAAAAATCCGTATCGTAAGGTGTAACTTCAATATCTTCTTTCGTTTGTCGTGCACTTGGCATAGGTGCATGATCAACATAAGCATTTAAGAAATTTTCTACACCAAAGTTCGCTAATGCTGATCCAAAGAACACTGGTGTTAAATCACCATTTCTCAAAGCTTCATTATCAAATGTTTCTCCTGCTTCTTCTACCAACATTAATTCTTCGATTGCTTGTGTAAAGGCGCTATCATTTTTAATATTATGATCTTCTTCCAGTTCATAATCATCATTTAAATGTAGTACATTTTGTTCATCTCTAAATGGCTCAATCGTATGTGTATCTCGATCAATGATACCAAAGAAATTTTGTCCCATACCCACTGGCCAATTCATAGGATACGTTTCGATTTCCAGTGTAGACTCGATTTCATCTAACAATTCAAATGGCTCTTTTCCTACTCTATCTAACTTATTGATAAACGTAAAAATAGGAATACCTCTCATTTTACAAACTTTGAATAGTTTTAAAGTCTGAGGTTCAATACCTTTTGCACAGTCTATAACCATTACAGCACTATCCACTGCCATTAATGTTCGATATGTGTCTTCGGAAAAGTCTTCATGCCCTGGCGTATCTAAAATGTTGATTTTATAATGATCATAATCAAATTGCATCACTGAACTCGTTACTGAGATACCACGTTCTTGTTCAACTTTCATCCAGTCACTTGTCGCAAACTTACCGCTCTTTTTACCTTTTACGGTCCCTGCTTCTCTTATTGCCCCACCAAATAACAGTAACTTTTCTGTTAATGTGGTTTTCCCAGCATCAGGATGTGAAATAATCGCAAAAGTTTTTCTGGATTCTACTTCTTCCTTTATACTCATTTGTTCTCTCCTTTAATTCTCAAATATCGATTGACCAATATCATCAGCAATTTGTACTGCTGTTGACTCATCAAGTAACGTAAACAAGTGTATCACAAGTTCCTCCTTGATATCATCATCATTTAACGAAGTATCAATTTCTAATGACCAATTGAGGTCTGGTATTGCCATAAGTAAGACATCAGCGTCATCATTTTTATAAATATAACTACGAACTGTTACACCATTCAGACTTATAGGCTTAATTTTCAACAGGACCACCGCCAAACTTTTTATAAGCCGCTTCTAAACCGATTAAGTCATCTCGATGCGGTACTTTTACATGACCAGGCATAATTTGATAAGGCTCACGCCCTTTTGACGCCAAGACAACTGTATCACCGGGATTAGCAATTTCAATAGCATGACGAATCCCTTCCGCACGATCTTCGAATTCAACATAATTACTATGCGTTGCGCCTTTAGCAAGTTCACTTGTTAATTTTTTTGGATCATCATTTGCTGGATTGTCAGGCGTAAAAATAACATAATCCGCTCTACAAGCGACACGACCCATTTCAGGTGTTTTCCCCATATCTCTTTCTCCAGCCATTCCACACAAGAAAATCAATTTCTGTTTTGCAAAAGGTTTCACTGCATCTATAAGTTTATCCATACCATCTGCTGTGTGTGCATAATCTATAATTAAATCAATTGGTAATTTTGGGTCTAAAACTTCAAGTCGACCCTCAACTGGTTCTAAGTTTTCTACCGCTTGAATAATTTCTTCTAAAGTAGCACCTTTTGCCCAAACAGCTATCATTGCTGCCATAATATTAGAAACATTGAAAATGCCTACATATGGTGACTTCACAGGAAATGTACCTTCAGGTGTATTAAAATCAAATGTTACACCTTGTAAAGACTCATGAATATTTTCAGCCTTAAATTGTGCATGTTCTTTGATGCCATACGTAAACACCTCGTAAGGTGTAACTGAAGCTAAATATTCTGAGAATTCATCATCTTGATTTAAAACAACATATTTTTCTTTTGATAAATCTTCACCTAACTGGCTGAATAATAATGATTTGGCATGACCATAAGCTTCCATTGTACCGTGAAAGTCTAAATGATCTTGCGTTAAATTTGAAAACACGGCAACATCAAAATTAACACCACTTAAGCGTCCTAATGATAATCCGTGACTTGATACTTCTAAAGTCATAGCTTGTGCTTGTTGTTCTACAGCCTCATGAATTTTTTTCGTCAACGCAACTGTTTCAGGAGTTGTATTTGTACCTTTAGATTTTTCTTCGTTAATTTGAAAACCATTTGTACCTAAATAAGCACTACCTTTACCTAATTTTCTATATATGTGGTGTATCATTGTTGCTATAGATGTTTTGCCATTTGTCCCGGTAACACCATATGTAGTAAGTTGTTTACTTGGATAATTAAATAATACATTTACGAGTAAACTAGCAACACGCAACGTGTCAGGAACGATAACTTGCGTTACATCACCTTTCAACAGTTGTTCATGATTTACCACAATAACTTTACAGCCTTGATTCACAACATCTTGACAAAATTTATGACTATCGACGGTATAACCTTTAGAAGCAACAAATATGCTGCCTTCTTTAGCTGTACGCGAGTCCGTTGTTATATCATTCACATTCATATCTAATGTTCCAATCACTTGTTTAACTCTAATTTTTTTAAACAACTCGTTTGCATTCAACATTAACCGCTCCTTTATTTCCAATACTTCTATTATACACATTTTCAAGTGATTTTATAGAAACTAATATTGCATTTTGCCTTTTCTCTACCATTATATATTTTTTTCGTTTTTATTTAAAAACATTATAATTACCGTAAGTATAAACTAGATTTAAAATGTTAATCATATGTAATTAATTATGTAGATTTTCTTTTTTATTTGTTTAATTTCTTTTAAGATGACTTATTTTAAAAGCATGCGTGGTATGGTATAAATATAGAACAATCTAAATTTATCATGATATAATTTTTAAAAATAAGTATGAATTATTTTCTATGCGTTTGTAAAATGATATAATCTCTATTAATTATGTTTTTTCTTTCGCATGACAACAAAATGCGTTAAACTTAGCATGAGCTAAATTTATACTATTGGAGGGTGACTCAAAATGGTTACTCGTAACAAAAAAATATTGATTATTACTGGTTCTTTTGGTAACGGACATTTACAGGTTACTCAAAGCGTAGTAAACCAATTCAACGAAATGAATCTAGACAATTTAACTGTCATTGAACATGATTTATTTTTAGAAGCTCACCCAATTTTGACTTCTATATGTAAAAAGTGGTATATCAATAGCTTTAAGTACTTCAGAAATATGTACAAGTCTTTTTACTATAGTAAACCTGACCAAATAGACAAATGTTTCTACAAATATTATGGTTTGAATAAATTAATTAATTTATTACTAAAAGAAAAGCCAGATTTAATTCTACTTACCTTCCCTACGCCAGTGATGTCTGTATTAACTGAGCAATTTGATATGAATATTCCCATTGCCACAGTTATGACAGATTATAGATTACAAAAGAATTGGGTTACACCACATTCTCAACGATATTATTTGGCAACTGAGGAATTAAAAGATGAATTTGCTGAATTAGGCATTCCAAGAAATCAATTAAAGGTTACAGGCATTCCAATTTCTGATAAATTCGAACAAGATATCGACCAATCTGCATGGTTACGTCAAAATAATTTGAATCCTGACAAACCAACAATCCTTATGTCAGCAGGTGCTTTTGGTGTTTCTAAAGGATTCGATCAAATGATTAGCGATATTTTGACTAAAAGTCCACACTCGCAAGTCGTCATGGTTTGTGGTAAAAACAAAGATTTGAAGCGCACATTATCTAGCCAATTTAAAAATTATGATAACGTACTGATTTTAGGTTATACAAAACAAATGAATGAATGGATGGCTTCAAGTCAATTGATGATAACAAAACCAGGTGGCATCACTATTTCTGAAGCACTAACGCGACAAATACCAATGATTTTCTTAGATCCTGCGCCAGGACAAGAGTTAGAAAACGCGCTCTATTTTGAAGAAAAAGGTTATGGTACAATCGCTTATTCACCCGATGAAGCTATACAACAAGTAGCCTCATTAACAAATCATCCAACTTCACTAGTGGAAATGTCTGAAGCAATGAGTGAATCGCGCATTCCATATTCAACATATAAATTATGCAAAGATTTGTTAGAACTTCTAGACCATTCGACACGTTATGAAGAAGTTTATGGAAAGGTTCCTTTATATGCAAAGCTCTTCGTTAAATAATACTAACTACAATTCAAGCACAAATTTTATTATTATGTTGATTATTTTATTTTTAATGGAGTTTGCTAGAGGTATGTATGTATTGAGTTACTTAGCCTTACTTCCAACGGCAACTTCTATTGCGGTAGGTGTTACATCTATCGCTATTTCTATTCACTTTATTGCTGATGCAACAACAAACTTTGTCATTGGTTTTTTACTTAAACGCTTAGGTACTAAACTTGTTTTAACACTTGGATTTTTATTAGCTTTTGGTAGTTTGTTTTTAGTCATTTGGTTTCCTACATCACCAATCGTATTAATCACAAGTGCGATATTACTAGGTATCGCAGTGAGTCCGATTTGGGTCATTATGCTTGCAAGTGTTGATGAAAATAACCGTGGTAAACAAATGGGATATGTCTATTTCTCTTGGCTACTAGGCTTATTAGTCGGGATGGTTGGAATGAACTTAATCTTTAAATTCCACCCAACACGCTTTGCGTTTATGATGTCATTAGTCGTATTGATTGCATGGATTTTATACTATTTCGTTAAAATCAGGCTTACTAACTACAATACAAGACCTGTAAAGCAACAATTAGGACAAATTGTAAACGTGACCAAACGTCATCTCATTCTATTTCCAGGTATTTTATTACAAGGTGCTTCAATCACCGCCTTAGTCCCAATATTACCTACATATGCGACAAAAGTTGTCGGCGTTTCAACCGTAGAATATACAATAGCAATTATCATTGGTGGTATAGGTTGTGCCATTTCTATGCTATTTTTATCTAAAATTATAGATAAAAATGGAACATTATTTATGTACAGTATCATTTTTGGTGGTTTCGTCTTATACACTATAATGATATTTGCTTTATCTATTATTACAGATATTAAACTAGTCTGGGGCTTAGCATTATTTATTGGCCTAATGTATGGTATCTTATTACCTGCATGGAATACTTTTATGGCTAGTCATATCCATATGGATGAACAAGAAGAGACTTGGGGCGTGTTCAATAGTGTTCAAGGTTTCGGGTCTATGATTGGTCCACTCGTAGGTGGTTTAATTACAGAATTCTCTAAATCTGTTAATAATACATTTTATTTTTCAGCATTAGTGTTCTTATTTTTAGCAATATTTTATGGCTTGTATTTTATTAAAAATAAAAAACAACACAATCACACTTAAGTATATGAGTACGTTTCAACATACAAAAGCGTCGCTATCATTTTAGAAATTATCTAAAAATATGATAGCGACGCTTTTAAAATTTCAATATTATCATCGATTAAAATGATAATTTTATATAAAAAAATTATGCAAAATTAAAATTCTCTAATACTTTCCATTTTTCTGCACTTTCATCATAGTAAACTAAAGAAAGTTGCTCAATTGCTTCTTTATAGTCAATACCCGCTAAGTTCAATTGACCAAAAATGTCTTCGAACTCTTGACTAGTCAAGCCTTGTGCAATTGTAAAATGTGGTACAAATGGATGTTCTGGACGACCATAAAAATCACCACTATTGAATTGATTAAATAATTTTTCTAAATTGTCCGTTTTGGCAACTTTAAAATAAATTACATTTGTAATTGGCGCAAAGTTTGATGCCTTTGTCGCGTGTACTTCAATCGGTGGTATCCCCTCGATTCTTGATTTGATTGTCTCTTTGACAGCGTCAAGATCACCTTCGTTTATTTTAAAATGCTCTTTAATCGTAATGTGTGGCATAATCGTTGCATAGTGAGCATCATAACGTTTACGGTATGCATTTACTTCATCTTGAAACGCTTTTGACGGAATTAATGCTAATCCTAAAATCATTTAAATTCCTCCTTTGTTTAACATAACTACATTATATCAAATTTCACAAAAATTCGTTACTTTTAACTAAATTTCCTACAGATAATTAAAAAGAAATATTATCTGATAAAAAATATTTTAATAAATCATCTAGTAAATGTCTCCAAGATTTCCATCTATGTCCCCCGTCAAACTCTGCATAGTGATAAGTAATATCACTATTTTCGATAATCGATTTCAACTGGCGATTAGGTGTTAAAAAATCCGCTTGCTTTCCGGTCGTTGGTAAAGCAAAGTCTTTTTCTTCTAATCCAACTGTATGCCAAATCGTCAATTGTTCTTGAAATTGACATCGTTCAATTAATGTTTGTATTACCTCATCATGTTGAGGACTCAATAGACCTACTTGGCTAAAAATTCTTGGATAGGATAAGGCTGTGATCAAAGCTGCACTCCCTGCTAAACTATCACCTAAAATAACTCTGCCATTTCCTACTTTATATGTTGGGAATTGAGCGTCTATAAACGGTAAAATTTCATTCGCCATACATTTTACAGTTAGTGCTGTTTTTGCTCCTTGAGGATGAAATTCTGCTCTTCTTTTTTCAACATCTTCATAATGAAAACCCACAAAGATTGCTCTTTCTACTTCATTTGCTTCCCATAATTTTTCATACGTTCTGTGTATTCTACCAAAGCTAAAAAAATCCAAACCATCAAAACAAAAGACGACCTTGTATTTAAATAATTCTGTGAAATCTTTAGGTAAATAAATAGAAAGTGTGATGTCTCTATCTAATATGTCGCTTGAAAAATTAATTTTATTAATTCGTCCTGCTTGAAAATTGTCCATAAAATAATGCGCCCCCTCATAGTCTTAATGACATTGTATCAAGAGACGCAATATTTTAAAATAACTCCTTTTTATTTAGCAAAGTAAGATACTATTTTTTAATCGTTAATATTCTCTTTTTTAAGGCGTTCAGGATAATCTTTTAGCCAAAAAACAGCATTGGGTACTCTTTCTGGGTCTGGTTTATAAATCGCTTTTCTACCAGATCCTAAACGCTTTTTCTGCAATTCATAATCTTTCAATGCGTTTATAGCTGGTTTGTGTAATAGCCAAATCGCTATGATATTAAGCCATGCCATCATGCCTACACCTAAATCTCCCATTAACCATGCTATATCTGCCGTTTTCACTGCGCCATAAACTGTTGCTAATATCAATACAATACGAGTTATATTGATAAATATAAAGGAAGTTCTATAATTTGCAGATCTCGTTAAGTATGCAATATTGGTTTCTGCAATATAGTAATAAGCCAATATAGTAGTAAAAGCAAAGAAAAATAATGCAATTGCTATAAAGTAAGATCCGAATCCAGAGAATGATGGATCAAAATGATAACTTCCGCCTTGTAAAGCCTTATCTATACCTGCTTGCGCATACATTGCTGTACCAGAATAATCTTTATCTCCATTTGACATTTCAACAAAGATACCATTATCTTTAATCAAACTCGCTTTATCACTAGGTGTATTGCCACCATCCGTTACATTATATGTACCAGAAAGCAAGATGATTAGTGCGGTTGCAGTACAGACAAATAAAGTATCAACGTAAACTGAAAACGCTTGCACCAAACCTTGTTTTGCTGGATGTGACACCTCTGCTGCCGCGGCTGCATGTGGCCCAGTACCTTGACCAGCCTCATTTGAATAAAGACCTCTTTTGACTCCTATTTCAATCATTGCACCTACAATCCCACCAAATGCTGCTTGCATGCCAAATGCAGATTTGAAAATTAATGCAAACAATGCAGGAACCGCTTCAATATTAAGTATAATGATAATAACAGCCATTAATATATAAAACACTGCCATAAATGGTACAACTGCTGTCGCTGCATTAGCAATCCATTTGATTCCCCCAAAAATAATTAATCCGATAATGATTGCTAAAAATATGGCTACAACCCATGGATTTAATTGAAACGCATTTTTCATAGAACTGGATATAGCATTGGATTGAACACCTGGCAATAATAATCCGACTGAAATTACAGTGACAATTGCAAAGATCAATCCATATACTTTGCCCAGTTTCCCCTTTATACCATATTCAATATAAAATGCTGGTCCACCTCTATATTGTCCCTTCTCTTCTCGTTTATATATTTGTCCTAGTGTCGATTCTATAAAGGCGCTACTTGCTCCTAAAAATGCTGTAGCCCACATCCAAAATACGGCGCCTGGTCCACCAATAAATATTGCTGTCGATACACCTACAATATTACCAGTACCTACACGACCTGCTAACGATAAGGCGATTGCTTGAAAACTTGAAATACCAGTTGGTGACTTTTCCCCTTGAAACATAAGTCGAATCATTTCTTTAAAGTGTCTGACTTGGAAAAATTTCATAAATAGTGAGAACAATATACCAGTGATTAACAAACCATAAACTAATGGTTTGCTCCATACTATGTCATAAAGCCAAGTTAAAAAACCTTCTATCATAACGTATCCCCCTTGTTATACCATTAAAGAAAATGATATTTTTTAATATTATACACATATGTTATGTTCCGCGCAACGCATTATATAAGTTATTATTTTAACAATTTATATAATGTGTTATGAATTTTTTATATAAATAACATTAATATATTTAATACTTATATTATCTTATAACGTACTACTTATTATTAAGTAACAATTGTTACTTACCTGAAATTGCAGTCAACCACACGGTGCGACTAAGTACATACTTTCACAAATTTACCTTTTGTTCTATCTTTTTTTAAGATATACTGAATTATAAATTCAAATAAAGTTTTATAGGAGGAACCATTCTATGCTTAACAAAGTATGGTTTAGAACAGGTATCGCTTTATTAATCCTGTTTTTACTAATCAAATTGATTATGGAAGTACATAGTATTTTCACACCATTCATTATTATCCTTCAATCTGTGTTACTGCCATTATTATTGAGCGGCTTTTTGTTTTACATTTGTTTGCCTTTTCAAAAAATACTTGAAAAGAATCATGTGCCACGCTGGGGTAGCATTACTCTAATCTTTATAGGCTTAATCATAATTATTAGTATTGTTATTGGGGTATTAGCTCCGTTAATTGCAGAACAAATTGAAAACTTAGTAACTCAAATACCTGCATTACAACATGAAGTTCAAAACATCATTAATTTTGCTCTAGATCAAATGGAAAGATTACCTAATGATGTAACAGATCGCATTAATAAAATGGTACAATCTATCAGCGACAGTACTGCTGACATTTTATCTAACTCTTTAGGTTACTTAACATCATTTATTTCAACACTTTTCTTACTGATAATGGTTCCGTTCTTTTTAATTTATATGTTAAAAGATCATGAACGTTTTATCCCTTTCATCGCAAGACTATTTAAAGGAGACAGAAAAGTTTTCACTGTAGAATTATTGAAAGATTTAAATGAAACTGTTAAATCCTATATTCAAGGCCAAGTTACAGTAAGTATCATTCTTGGTATTATCTTATACATTGGTTATTCAATTGTAGGACTTAACTACACATTATTACTCGTTATGTTTGCATGTGTAGCAAATATGATACCGTTCTTAGGTCCTTGGATGGCATTTGCACCCGCTGCAGTCATTGCAATTATTCAAAGCCCTACAACATTTATATGGGTATGTATTATCACGCTGATTGCACAACAATTAGAAGGTAATGTGATTACACCTAACGTAATGGGTAAATCACTTAGTATTCATCCTTTAACAATTATTGTAGTGATATTAGCTGCAGGTAATCTTGGCGGTTTCGGTCTAATCTTAATAGCTGTTCCATTATATGCTGTCATTAAAACCGTTGTCAGAAACGTATTCCGTTATAGACAAGAAATTATTGCAAAAGCCAATAGTGACGTCAAAGAATGAAATAATGATATAAAACAAAAAGACTATTCGTTTCAGTTGTTGAAACGAATAGTCTTTTTATATGTTAATAATTAAAGATATTTAATTATTTAACGATATGATAACCACTGTCTACATGGATATTTTCGCCTGTAACTCCACTTGAAAAATCACTCAATAAGTAAGCTGCAGTTTTACCTACTTCTTCTTGGTCTACATTACGTTTTAATGGCGCACGTTCTTCAATTTCTTTCATGATTGTGTTAAAACCACCAACACCTTTAGCGCTAAGTGTACGAATTGGACCAGCTGAAATCGCATTGACACGGATATTATCTTCACCCAAATCTAATGCTAAATAACGTACATTTGCTTCTAAACTCGCTTTAGCTACACCCATCACATTGTAATTTTGCACAGCATACTCGCCACCTAAATAAGTAGTAGCAACAATACTACCACCCTCAGGCATGATTTTTTTTGCTTCTCTAGCAACAATTGTTAATGAATATGAACTAATGTCTTGTGCCAATAAGAAGCCATCACGAGATGTATCTGAAAAACGACCTCTTAAATCTTCCATGTTAGCAAAAGCAATCGAATGATAAACACCGTCAATGTTACCTACTTCTTCTCCAATTTTTGCAAAACCATTGATAACATCTTCGTCTTTTTGTACGTCTATTTGATACATTCTAATTGTTTGTTGATCTAACTGTTCAACAAGTTTTTCCATTTCTTTTTTACTACGTTCTTTACGATATGTAAAAACTAAATTCGCACCTAATTTGTCTAATACTTTAGCTACACCAAAACCGATACTACGTTTATTAGCAATACCCATAATGACGAATGTTTTATTTTCTAAATTTAACATGAAAATAACTCCTTTTTTAAATTTTCATTGTAAATTGGTTCGAGATGTTATAATCATACTTCCTATCACTTCGCTCGATGCCAATTCTAACAAACTTTATTTTAACATTGGTTTCATTGTTTAAACAATTCATTTTACATTCTATAAACGAATTCATCGTTTTTTGCTTTCTTTCGAGTTGAAATTTTGACCAACGCTTCATTCAATTAATCAGTACTAACAGCTTAAAGTAACTTGCATATTGTTCTTTCACTACCTATTAATACATATTTTAGGACTTCAATACTATCCCAGATATAGATGTTAATAATAAAATTCTAATTCACGTTTTAACTCATCAACATACTCTTTAGATCCCGTTACAATGACACGGTCTTTATAGCGTAATTGAGTATCACCATGTGGTACAATCGATTCATTATTTCTAATGATTCTCACAAATATGATATCCCCATCAAACGGGAAATTACGTAATTGAATTTGATCATATTTATGATTTAGCATTGCAATTTCATATAAAGATGTTTCCACATTACTTAAAAGATTAAGCATATTTGGTGTTTCTATTAAACCTTTCAAGAGTATCTTATTACTCATAAAGCCACTAAATACTTCTATACCTTCACTTTGTAAACCTTCATCACCAGTACTCGCTTCTAACCTACATATAACTCGATTTACACCATGGCTTTTGGCCATTAAAGCCACTTTTCTATTAATATCGTCATCATTTGTAGAACAAACAACAATATCTCTTTCAAATAAACCTAAGCGCTCTAATAATGGTTCTTCATAATCTGCAATTTCAATCATCGAAATTGCATCTGATAATTTACGTTTATCACTTAAATCATTTCTATAATATAACGAAACTTGATAAAGTTGTGATGTTAAATTCTGAGCAATTGGTATGGTTAATTGGTTTTTACCTATTAAACTCACTTCAATCTGTCTTGTTGCTTCATCTGGCATCGGGAACATTTTCTTAAATATAATTGGTACAAAAACACATGTAATAACTGCACTTAATATTAAAATACCTGATATTTCAGATGATATTGTTCCAAGTTTTTCAGCAATTTTTGCAGAAGCAATAACCAACGATAAAGTTGACGTTAGCAAGAAAGCTGAAGAAATTGTTGTTTTCATATCAAACCATCGACGTATATAAAATACTGGTATTAATTTAGATATTAAAAAGGCCAATATTAAAAATGGAATGATAAGTAATAATGAAGGCTCTTTTATTAACATTGGTATATTTAAATCTACACCAACCATGATAAAGAATATTGGAATAAAGAATCCGTAACCAAAGGAATCTAATTTCTCTACCATATCCTCATCAGGACCCAGTAAAGAAACAATCACGCCGGCTAAGAAAGCGCCTAGAATATTTTCTGCACCAACGCCTTCCGCCAAAGCAACTAGCATGATAATTAACGCAAATACCGCACGTATACCAATTTGTGTTGTACCATCCATCAGTTTTTGCAAGAATTGTGCTTTCTTAAATAATCCACCTAGGAAATAAAAAACAAGCGCAAATACTACTAAACTCCCTATTAACCAAAGTGATGTGCCACCTGAAGCGTGTAGTGTTCCGTACGCAGTTAATAATATCATTGTCACTAAGTCAGCTAATACTGCTACTAATAATATGAATTGTCCGATAGTTGTACGCATAATATTCATTTCTTTTAGTGTAGGTACCACAACGCCTAATGAAATTGTAGAAATAATAATAATCATTAATAAAACATCATCAATTAAACCAAACCATTTAAATGCATATGCAAATACAATTGAAATAACCATTATAAATAAAAATACAGTAAGTGCTAATTGTAAATGACCAGGTTCTTTACTTTTATCATTATCTTCCAATGCGCCTTTGTCTTTTTTAAATGCTTTAAAATCAATTTCTAAACCACTCAAAAACATTAAGAATATAAAGCCTAATGTAGATAAAATATTTAACATAGCATCACGTTCTACTATGTTTAAAAAAGAGTGCCCAATAAGAATACCCATTAATATTTCTGCTACAACAACAGGCAAGAATGTAATTCGCAATCTATTGATTAGTATCGGTGTAAGGAATGCTGCCATTACAACGACAACAAGTGATAAAAATTCCATGTAACCCCCTATAATAAGTAAGACATGAATGAAGTTGCTAATCCAAAGTAAATCAACATACTCACAATATCATTGATTGTAGTTATAAATGGACCACTAGCAACTGCAGGGTCAATTTTTAGTTTATTCATAACTAATGGAATCATTGATCCCACTAATGTACCTACTGTCATGGCAATTGTTAAACTGCTTGCCACGATCGTAGCTAAAATTGGCTGTCCATAAAGCACCATTATAATAATAAACAGCAATATAGCACAAATCAAACCACTTAAAAAACCGCTACCTGCTTCTCTCAATGCGACTTTAAAATTACTTTGTTCGTCAATTTCACCAGTTGAAATATTACGTACTGATACGGCAAGTGATTGTGTCCCAGAATTACCAGACATACCACTGATAATTGGAATAAACGCTGCCAATAATGACACTTGTGCTAAAGTATCCTCAAATGATCCAAGTATCGTGGCTGTGATCATTCCTAAAAACGTTAAAATAATTAGCCATGGCAAACGTTTCTTAGCAGTTTTAATGACTGAATCATTGGTTGCATCAACATCAGATACCCCGGCTAAACGAGAGTAGTCTTCACTCGCTTCTTCATCCATAACATCTAAGATATCATCGATTGTAATAATACCTAATAAGTGATCTTGATAATCGACAACTGGCATAGCGATAAAATCATAATCACGCATTTTCTGAGCAACATCTTCTTGGTCATCAGCAGCATTAGCACTGATCACACGTTCGCTCATTATGTCTTCTATATAAGCATCATTTTCTGCTACGATTAAATCTCTTAGTGATAAAACCCCAGCTAATTGTTTATGCTCATTCACTGCAAATATGACATAAATTGTCTCAGCATCTGGCGCTTGTTCTTTAACATGCATTAAAGCTTCTTTCACTGGCATTGTTGATTTTAAAGAAATATATTCCGTCGTCATGATACCGCCAGCAGTATCCTCTTCGTAATGTAATAATGCTTTAATTTCTTTTGCATCTTCACGGTTCATCAGTGTCAACAAGCTAACAATTTTCTGCTTAGATAATTGATTCATAATGTCTACTGCGTTATCGTATGACATATTTTCTAACACTTTGCTAGCATATGTAGCATCCATAGTATCGAACAGCGCTTCATACGCTTCTTCATCAATTTCTAATTGTTCAAAGAAATCTGCTACTTCTTCAGGGGACAATACTTCAAACATTTTTTGTCTAATATCTTCATCGCTGTCTTCAAAGTATTCACTTTGTTCATATGTGTGCATCGCTAAGAATTCTTCTCTAAATTCACCAATATGATTTTCATGCAGTAATTTATCTAGCATTTCTTGATCATATACTTGCTCATCTTCTAAAACGATTTGGTCTTTTTCATTTGCCAAAAGTCCCACCTCCATAGTTACTCAAATTATATCATATTAAATATGTTTTCTATTGCATCATATTTATCTTGTATTTCAATCTTTTGATCATAGATTGGATGTATAAAAGATATTTTAAAACATCGTAACAACTGATGTTTAAAATACGAATGTTCTCCTCCATATAAATCATCACCCACAATAGGATGTCCTATATGCTGAAGATGGACGCGAATTTGATGTGTCCGGCCTGTTAATAAAGTAACTTCACATAAACTGTAATTATTTTTATGGTCTAAGCATCTATATTTTGTTTTTGCTTGTTTACCATTTGAATTGACTTGTCTTGTAATAATACTAGCAGGATCTCTAGCAATAGGTGCATCTATGATTCCTTGTGATTGCAATTCACCATAGCATACGCATAAATAGGTTTTATCAATGTGTATGTTTGACATCAGATGATGTAAAAAACCATGTTTAGCAATCACAACAATACCTGAAGTATTTCGGTCAATCCTAGTGACAATATGCGGTACGATGTTTTGTCCTGATTGTTTAAAATAACCTAGAACTTGTTCAGCTAAACTAAAATGTTTATGTTCTCTTGATGGTGCGCAGTTTTGAAAAGCTTTTTTAGAAACGATTAATAAGTATGCATCTTCATATAAAATATTTAAAGACTTATTGAATGGGATTAAATTATTACTAGCTGTCTCGTAACCTAAATGTACCTCCACTATATCGCCGTTCTGTAATTGCTTACGTACAGTTTCTGCTTGTCCATTAACAATTAAAGCGCCATTATGCTTAATGGCGCTAATTGTATTCTTAGAATACCCTTGCTCCTGTAAAAAAGTTCTTAGCATTTGAGGGTCTCTAATCATATACGTAAATTGCATTATTCATCGTCTCCACTTGAAATAAAGGAATCATGTACTCTTTTCCAAAATGGAAATGGTCTAAACCTAGCAAATCTAATTTTTTCATTTGCCACTCTAAATTGAATTGCATTAACATTTTTATGTTTTATGCTGACGTGATCTATGGTTGTTAAAATCTTATCATGATTCACTGGTGTAATCAGACATGTATGATGTTTGGGCAATACTAATGGTGACCCAACCGTTCTGAATACTCTATTATTAATAGAAGCGATTTCGGCGATTTGCATCGCTTCCAAAGAAGGATGTATTAACGCACCACCCAACGCCTTATTATATGCAGTAGAACCTGATGGTGTTGACACACACAGTCCATCTCCTCTAAAGCGTTCAAATTGGTTTCCTCTAATATTCACATCCACAACAAGTGTAGAACCATTTTCAGTTTTCATCGTCGCCTCATTTAATGCTAAGTATCTCGTCTCATATCCATTATCGTTATAACGCACTATAATTTCTAATAGTGGATATTCTATAACTTGGAATTCTGAATTATTAATTTCAATAATCAATTTCTCTACTTCATGTGGCAACCAATCTGCATAGAACCCTAAATGTCCAGTATGTATCCCTACAAATGCGCACCTCGATAACATGTGACTATACTGATGGAAAGCCTGTAATAAAGTACCATCTCCACCAACTGATATGACTATTTCAGGATTTTCCGTATCTTCAACCATTTCAAAATCTTTCATGTGATTAATCATCTTATGTTTTAAAGCGTTCGACTTAGAATCACCTTTAGATAAAATTGTATAGCGCATGATTGCACCTCCTAGTCATTATCATGCTTTTTAGCACGTTTTTTGGAATAGTATTTTTGAGCTTCTTGAATTTCCTCTTTAATTTCTGACATTTCTTCATCAAGTAAAAACGCTGCTTCAGCCGCACGTTCTAGTCGGTGCTGAATTTCTGGCGGATAATCTCCATCATATTTATACCGCAAAGTATGCTCGATTGTTGCCCAAAAATTCATGGCTAATGTTCTGATTTGAATTTCTGCTAAAATTGACTTTTCACCTTTAAGTGTTTCGATTGGATATTCAATAATTACATGATATGAACGATATCCACTTTGTTTTGTATTACTAATATAATCGCGTTCTTCTACTACTTTGAAATCTTGACGTTGTCTCAAGAGATTGACCACAATATCGATATCATCGACGAATTGACACATTAATCTCAAACCTGCTATATCATACATTTCTTCATGTAATCGATCAAATGAGATTTGTCTTTTATTTGCTTTATCAATAATGCTAGTCATAGGTTTAACACGACCCGTCACAAATTCAATCGGTGAAGCATTATCTTCTACATCATATTGTTTTCTAAGCCCTTTTAATTTTACTTTTAATTCATCAACTGCTTGTCTATATGGAGATAAAAACTGATCCCATTGATTCATTGTGCTTCACTCCGCTTCACTCTAATTCGAAAGTATCTTCCACAACAGAAACAAACTCCTTACCATAGTTTGAATTACCTTGAATATTTTCTAATATATAATTAAATTCTCTATCGAATTGTTTTAGTTCTAAATGATCATTAACGATAATCTTTTTATTTTTATTTTCATGTAGCATCGACCAAGTTTCTTGAACAAAAATCAAATATGAATACGACTGGCCGTCATCTAAGATATATGCAAAGCTATAATTATCACTATCAACAAGCATTTGTCCTGCTTCTTGTAAGCCTTCTGTAGATTGTTCTGTATAACACTTTAAACTATCTTCTGTTACTTTAATTTCATTCACATAAATACGCATGCTTGTTCCTCCTTATTCTTCATTATTTTAACATAATTAAGACGTACATAACACGTTACATGACTATTATTATGTCATCAATTGACTTAACGTAAATATAATAATTTTCAGCGTATAATGCAATCTAATTTAAATTAACTTACAAGTCCTTTAAAATGAATTATCATATATTTTTAAGGAGTGTAACGCGTGGCAACTAATAATGAAATTGAATTTAAACAGTTATTGTCTGAAGACGATTATCAAGCTATATACAACACCTATTTTTTAAATATCAAACCATTTAGTCAAACTAATTATTACATCGACACATTAAATTTCGATTTAAAATCTCATCAATCAGCTTTGAGAATTCGCGTTAAAGATGATGCATACGAAATGACGTTAAAAGTACCAGCTGAAATTGGTTTGATGGAGTATAATTTCGATACAATCGTTGAACCAAAACTAAACAAGCACATCAAAAGTCAGGATCTGCCCCAAGATATTTTAAACCAACTCCTAAAAATGGACGTAGATATTGATGCATTAATCGTATTAGGAGACCTAACTACCGAACGTATAGAAAAAGAAATTAACGGAAATCTACTTGTTTTAGATAAAAATTATTACTTGGATTTCCAGGACTTTGAACTTGAATATGAAGTAAATGATTATAATGAAGGATTAGTTCAATTTAAATCGATTCTTAATCAATTTAATATCAATCATGAAATTCCAAACAATAAAGTCCAAAGATTTTTCAATCGCAAACGTAAATTAAACAACAGTTAATTGCGCACAATATTAAGAAGTCGAATTACTTCCAAATGTAAAAATTCATGTTATATTAGTATTATATTAATAGGATATGGTGATACTATGACTCAAACAGTTTACGAGGTTATCGGACAAGACGCCTTATTTAAAATGATTGACCATTTTTATGATATGGTTAAACGTGATGATAGAATCAATCATTTGTTTCCTGGAGATTTTGAAGAAACAAGCAGAAAACAAAAACAATTCTTAACACAATTTTTAGGCGGACCTCAACTGTATACAGAAGAACATGGTCATCCTATGTTAAAAAAAAGACACTTGGAATTTGTAATAACAACATACGAACGTGACGCATGGCTTGAAAATATGTATAAAGCTATTCAACAAGCAGATTTTTCTGCAGGCGTCGGGGATTATTTATATGAACGATTACGTTTAACAGCGAATCACATGGTTAATTCCGAAAATTAATTGTAGGTGAAAAAACATGGCTGAAGAATTAAAATTGATAAATGCTAATAGTCGTGAAGATGCAAATCTTTCACCTTTGAGTAAGATTGAAATTTATTCCTTTTTCGATCCATTCAGTAAAGAGTGCTTTAAATTGTCTGCGATACTTTCAAAATTACGACTTGAGTATAAACAATATATAAGTATTAGACATATTTTAAACCCTTCTTTACGTGTATTAACAAAATGCCAAGCACAAAGTACATCAAATTTAGATAATATTGCACTTGCCTATAAGGCCGCCGAACTCCAAGGTCGATTACGGGCGGAGCGTTTTATCCATCTTGTTCAAAATGAGATAATACCAAAACGAGATATTATCACTGAAGAGATGGTCAATAATTGTATAAGTAATGCTGGCCTTGATTATGAAGTCTTTAAAGAAGACTTACATAAAAGTGCTTTAAGGGAAAGCTTACAAGTTGACTTGCATATCGCTCGAGAAATGGAAATTGAAGAAGCACCCTCTCTTGTATTCTTTAATGAAGATATTCATGAAGAAGGTTTAAAAGTCGAAGGCTTGTACCCTTATCACATATATACGTACATCATAAACGAACTGATTGGTTCACCGATTGAAAAAGAACTCCCACCAAGTTTGGAAACTTACATCTATCAACAACAATTAGTAACCAAAGAAGAATTACTGACTATTTATGAATGGCCTGAAAAATTATTGAATAAAGAGCTGAAAAAATTAGCATTACAGCAAAAAATAGAAAAACTTAGCTCACCAGAAGGTAAATTTTGGAAGTCAAAAGTTTGAAATATTAATTTTGTTCATATCTATATCAATATACTGCACCATAAAACGTAGTATATTTTATGGTTAAAAACTTGTGACATACAACATGCTTACTTTCCGAATCAAAAGCTAAAAGCATAAGTCAAAATAAAATGACTTTAAAAGATTTTATATAGGTTAATGATTTATCTAGAAAATGTTTCATAAACTTATAAAAGTTAAATAAACATTTTGAATATACGCTAATATCATAGTAGATAGAATTACAAAATTTCATAAAAGTAAAGAAATGCCAACTTCTATATGAGTATTAAAGAAGTTGGCATTTTTATTTATCATTCCTAGTTATGATCACTCAATCACTTTTTTGTATAATATATACTTGCAATTACTTGCTTAGTAGTTGCTAATTGTTAATCATTATTTTCAATATACATTCATGTTTTATATAAAATTCCAGTCAAAATATATGCTGAAATATCTGAATAGTTATTCAATTTCTTATACATATAAAAGTCTTTAAAAATGAACATAAAAAAAACGCCGTGTCTGATTACACGGCGCTAAACAAAGGGGATGGGAGAAATTTTTCACTTCAAACAAAGGGGTATGTTTGTTATGTGATTAATTTCATGTATATAATATAACACGGTGTTATATACCTTTCAACCTTTAAAATTAAATAAATCTCCTTTGTCACAAACTTGTCATATTGTAAACGAATACATTCATACTAAGCTTTCATTAACTTTTCAAAAGCGTCTAATTTTTGTTCGAACACTTGGCAAGCTTGTTCAATTGGTTCTGGAGTTGTCATATCTACACCTGCATTTTTTAAGATTTCAATAGGATAATTTGAACTACCTTTTTTCAAGAATTCATTGATATATCGCTCAACAGCAGGTTTACCTTCTGTTAAAATTTGATGACTTAAACTTTGAGCTGCACTGTATCCGGTTGCATATTGATACACATAATAATTCATATAAAAGTGTGGTATTCTAGACCATTCTTTACTAATATTTTCATCTGTTTCAACAGAATCTCCAAAATATTTTCTGTTGAGCGCTGCGTATTCTTCATTCATACGGTTAGCTGTTAATGGTTCTCCTGCTTCTTCTATTTGATGGATTTTATGTTCAAACTCTGCGAACATTGTTTGTCTAAATAGTGTTGCACGGAAACGTTCAAGTTCTTGGTTTAATAGTAATAATCTGCGCTTGTCATCTAAATGTTTATCCATATAATCACTTAATAGTGCTTCATTACAAGTCGATGCAACTTCTGCAACGAAAATAGTGTAATCACTTAAATTAGATGGTTGATTTTGACGACTAAAGTAGCTATGTGCTGAATGACCAAATTCATGTACTAAAGTATACAAATCAGAAACAGTATTTGACCAATTTAGTAAAATAAACGGATTTGTTAAGTGTGCACCTGATGAATAACCTCCAGAACGTTTACCTTTATTTTCAAAGACATCTACCCATCGATGATTCAATCCTTCTTCTACAACTTTCATATATTCTTCACCCATAGGTTGTAATGCTTTCAACATCCAATCTTTAGCCTCTTCGTACGGCATTTCAAATTTAATATCTTTAACAAGTGGTGTGTAAACATCATACATTTTCATGTCATCTAAGCCCAATAGTTCTTTGCGCAATTTAGTATAGCGATGAAGTAAAGGTAAGTATTTATGAACTGTTTTCACTAAATTATCATATACAGCTTCTGGAATGTGATTATTACTTAACGCTGCTTCTCTTGCTGTTTTATAGTTATGTGTTCTAGCGTTAAAAACATTTTTCTTAACTTCTCCAGCGAGCGTCGCACTTAGTGTATTATTATAAGCACCGTATGCTTTATATAAATTTTCATAAGCAGATTGACGTAATACGCGATCATCTGATTCCAGACATTTAATGAATGTTCCTTGTGTTAATGAATGTCGTTGGCCTTCACTATCTATCGCATCTTCAAATTCTAAATCCGCATTACTAAACATGCCATACACATTGTCAGGTGTAGACAATGCATCTTGTGCTTCAGTTAGTAATCTTTCTTTATCTGCACTCAATACATGCGGTCTTTTTTCATTAATTAATTTTAAATCAAATTTGTAACGTTCCAAATCATCATTTTCATCAATAAATTTTTGTATCGTTGCTTCATCTATTTGTAGAATTTCTGGCACTAAGAAACTCCATGCTGAGCTGAATTTTATAATTAATTGATGTGCTCTAGATTCATAACCTGTGTATTTATCATTCGCTGTATCTTGATCTTGTTTTAAATGTGCATATACATATACTTTTTCTAACTTAGAACCTAATTCATCTTCTAGTGCTAATGCATTATATAGTGTAGATGAGCTATCAGCTAAGTGACCGACATATTGTTGTTCTTTGCCGATATTATTTTCTACTTCTTTAAATGCATCTTCAAAAGCATTGTCAGATTCAAAAATGGTAGATAAATCCCAAGTATATTCTGGATATTTACGTTCTTGCTCTTCTCTTGTTAATTGTTGTGTCATAATATCTAGTAAACCTCCTATAAAGTCTATTAGTATAATTTTCTCATGTCATGATTATTTTTGCACGCTATAACACCCATGATTATGATAGAATTGTTTGAACTTTTGAACAACGCTATGGGTTATTTGCGTTTTATCTATTTCAACATTATAAAAATGATTTAATTCTATCAGTTGTTTAAATCGTGTCATGTTAAAAGTGTGTGTACGCCACAAATATATAAGTTGTAATTGCCAATACACAGGATGTGACTTAATATAAATTTGTTCTGGGTAAATTATACCTATATATTTATTTACCCATGCATCCGTTAATTTTAAATTATACATCACACTTAAACTTGGTTCTAAAACTGAGTGTGTTTTACGGCAGTTTCTCAAATAAGTGCTTATAGCAATTTTGGATAATTTTAAGGGCTGTGTTGGCGCATGATAAACACGCTCTATTTGAATTTGATTAATTAATTGTGCAAATGTCATACAATGCCTTTTGGCAATAAATTGTTGCCCTCCTAAAAAATTAATCACTTTATAACCAAAAAGAATTTTATGTGTTGTATCCCACGATAATAATAATCTATTATGAATGTTAATAAAATTTCTTTCGTATTTTGATAAATACAAAACACTATTACTTTTATTATATTTAACTTTTTTTGTTATCCAATACACTTTATACCCAGCATTTTGTAAAGTTTTACTGCGTTTTGAAATACATGCTGTCGTTACTTTTGAAAATTGTATTTCTAATACAATTTCATCATCAATGATTAAATCAGGATATTGGTAACTTTGTGGTACATAAGGTTCGATGTTAACTTTGTGATTTAAGCCTTTTAACTCACGAGCAATATGGTATTTTAAATTAAAATGTTCTTGTGATTCATTTTTATGACAGTATGAACGATTATTACGGATATGCGCAAAATGAGGTGTATTGTATGTTCCTTTTTTTAATATCACTTTGCATTTACAAAATGGGCAACGATAATGCTTATTTTTTATCGCATCTTTTGCCCAAACGGCCTGATTTCGATTATTGTTCGCGTATAACATTTCTTCACCTCATTTAATTACACGTGAGAAGCCAACAAATTACTATACTTTATTTAGAAATCACCTTGTTATTACATAAAGAATCTGAGACATAAATCCTAGAATCAAAACCACCCGTATAACGGGTGATTTGTTCTTCGGCTATAAGCCTTTGTTACTGACCAGCCCTGATAAGGGCTCTGAAAAGATCAGCCATATGTACTAC
>NZ_JAESLH010000011.1:0-30749 GCF_017892545.1 Staphylococcus sp. GDY8P67P | reverse complement strand
ACAATTATACGGACTTTATCAGTTAATAACAATATAGATTATAAAGCTTGTTTTTAGTGATATTAGATCTGTTACTGATACTATTATTTTCAGAAATTAATCATTTATAAGCAGAAAAATAGAATTTATGAAATAAAGGTGGTATAAATAAAGTGTATGGTTTAAACCGTTATAAAAATAATTCTTTATAGAATTATTTATTTTAGTCAGGAGGAATTAGTAATGGCAAATTTAAATGTTGAAGTGTTTGCAGATGGTGCAGATATTGAAGAAATGAAAGCAGCTTATAAAAATAAACAAGTAGATGGTTTTACCACAAACCCAAGTTTAATGGCAAAAGCAGGTGTAACAGATTATAAAGCATTTGCCGAAGAAGCTGTGCGCGAAATTCCTGACGCTTCTATTTCATTTGAAGTATTCGCAGATGATTTAGAAACTATGGAAAAAGAAGCGGAAATTTTAAAACAATATGGCGATAATGTTTTTGTTAAGATTCCAATTGTAAACACAAAAGGTGAATCAACTATTTCTCTAATTAAAAAATTATCAGCAAACAATGTTCGTTTAAACATTACTGCTGTTTATACTTTAGATCAAGTTAAAGAAATTACTAATGCTGTAACAGAAGGTGTTCCAACATATGTATCTGTATTTGCTGGACGCATTGCAGATACAGGAGTAGATCCAATTCCATTGATGAAAGAAGCGGCTGATGTTACACACAGTAAAAAAGGTGTGAAATTATTATGGGCAAGCTGTCGCGAAGTCATCAATGTCATCCAAGCTGATGAAGTTGGCGCGGATATTATTACATGTCCGGCAGATGTAGTTAAAAAAGTGAATAATAATTTAGGACGCGATATAAACGAATTATCTGTTGATACAGTTAAAGGCTTTGCAAAAGATATCCAAAGTTCTGGTCTGTCTATTTTATAGTCGTAAACGCAGTTAGTTCATTTCTGTAGCTACTCCCAAATGATGGAAAAAACACTTTCATTGAATTCATCATAAAATGAATTCTTATGAAAGTGTTTTTATTATCATCTACCTTGCTTATACACACTCAAAGTTAAAGTATAGTTACTGAAGTAAAAGTTATTTTATTATTAAGCAATTAACTAAAGTTATAATATTATGAATTAATAATGAATGAAACGAGTAAATAATGAGCGATTATAGAAGCGAAATCATTTACTATTGGGTAAGCGATGGAAAGTTTTATTTCAATTCATTGTTGGCGTTGATTAAAGTAGGATTGAATAAATTGAATTTATGTGGTTACTTGATTGAAATAAAAAACTATAGAATAGCATGGATAAGCAAAGGAAATATAATTTGATTGCAAAATTTTTTATAATATTATTGAAACCATAAGATAAATAACTTATCCTGTATATTGATAGTATAAGTGTGATACTTTTAAGGAGAAACTTTAATGAAAGCAAATATTTTTAAACAGAAAGTTAAAAAGCATTTATGGTTTTTAAATAAAAAAGAAAAACAACAACTAGATCAAGTGTTATCGAAAGTCTTGGATAAAAACCATGAGGAAGAACTCAATCGACCGATTGCCTTTTCCAATCAATTTTTGAAAAATTATATCTTTGAAGAAAAGGTAGTTTCATCAGCTTATTTCTTCATGTTATTAATTGGTATTTTAATTACATATATTATTTTATTAGGATTATTCTTATTTGCTTTATTGACAAGTTTGTCGTCAGTCCAATTTTTTATTAAACCAGAAGTTGATTTATCTAGTATTATCGTTGTATTGACACTCATAGGTGCGCTACTATTATTGGTGATTAGTCTATACTTAATTAAGGTCGCAACAGGTTATTTTACGAAGAAGCTATTAGAATATAAGCATAATAGAGCGCTATGATGCGTTAAATTAAAAGGTGAGAAAGTGTGATGCTTTCTTGCCATTTTTTATATACAAAAGTGTAGGGTGCATCTACAATGATGAATGTAGCATTTTCAAAATAAATTGTTGTTTGTTCATTATTTGATTTAATCCCAACAATCGCATTTGCATTGATATAATATTGCAAGGGTGCGCGTCTCGCTTTAAGCGGAAATAAAGTAATATCTGAATTAATAAATATAGGTACCATTTTTCTGATTTTTAAAACTTGTTTAGCTTGTTTTGTTTGATAAGATAGTGATAAACCATAGGTTTCTAGAAGGTAAGTAAGTGTAGGCATGATTGAAGTAGGATAGTGAAATTGATGCGTGGTATATTGCCCGACTGTAATGATTTCATTTCCAACAACGGATTTGAGGTATAATAATTTTGTAAACTTTGTCATTTGCCAACTCCTATTTTTGATTTATTCCGTAATATTTAATGTATTTTATTTGCACCTTTTTCCGATAATTTTTTATTGTAGAAACAGAGCAGTTCAACATTGATGCAATCTCAAATTGTTTATAGCCTAGCAATTTTAAGTTAAGCCAATTTTTTTCATTAGTAGTTAATAGTTGCAAAAACTGTTGGTATATAATTTGATGACTCATTTGATCAAACAGGATATTTTCTCGTTCTTTTAAATCTGGAGAATTTATTGTAATTTCTAATTGTTTCTGACTGCGAAACAAATCAATCAAATAGTAATTCAAACGAAAATATAAAAATTGTTGTAATGAAACAGAATGATGGGGAGAATACTTCTGTGTTAGTTCCCACATTTTGATAGTGAGTAATTGAGTATATTCTTCTCGATTATACTTAATATGGTATTTTTTTAATAACACAAAAATAATAAATTTGAATTGAAAATATGTTTGTTCGAAGGACATGCTGTAACTCCATTGTTATATATATAACTTTTATTTCCGGATGCAATCATTTTATTTTAAAATTTAGTAATTTTCATTTGCTAAATAATGATAATAGGTGTTAAATAGAGTTAATAAGATAGATAAAATTTAAGTTTTATAACATCAACGCGTATTCAACTTAAAGATATAACACTTTAGAGTTTTAGTATTATCTTCGGACAACAAATCAGGAGGTTTATATGGATTACGCACATTTAAATTTAGAACATTTTTTTGCGAGACATGATGATTTAGATATGATTAAAGATAAATCAGACTTTGTTATGATAAATAATCTAACAAAAGAAATGATGTACCGCGATGGTGAAATTGAAGGAACAATTGATTTAAATCGTTATTATTATAAAAACAGATCCCAAGCAGTAAGCTTTGTTATGATGGAATATAATAAAAGTCAAGAGTAATGAAATTAAAATTTCATTACTTTTTTTATGAATATGTAACAACAAACATATTAAATTGTACGTTCAACTATTTAGTGTTAGAATTTAAATTTAGATAGTCTCTTAAAGTATATTTTTATAAAGAGAGGACTTAATATTCTTATTATTACCTATGAGGTGTGGACATGACGAAGCATAAGAAAGGCTCAATACTATCAATTATTGGCTTATTGGTAGTGTTAGTGATAGCTGTTGTCGTTGTATTTTCAATGATTTCAGATCAAATCTTTTTTAAAAAGGTTAACCAACAAGAAAAAGTAGAACAGCTCAATATTACTTTAGATAAAGCATCAAAAAAACAAATCGATAATTATACTAGCCAACAAATTTCAAATAAAAATAATGATTCATGGAGAGATGCGTCTTCAACTGAGATTAAAGCAGCAATGGATAGTAATAAATTTATTGAAAGTGAAACTCAAAAATATCAATTTTTAGAATTAGATAAATATCAAGGAATTGATGAAAATAGAATAAAAAGAATGTTAATCGATAATCCAGTACTATTAGAACATTCAGACGATTTCATAAAAGCAGCAAAAGAAAAACATGTAAATGAAGTATACTTAATATCACATGCATTGCTTGAAACAGGATCAGCTAAAAGTGAATTATCGAGTGGTGTTGAAATTGATGGCAAGAAATATTATAACTTTTTTGGGGTCGGTGCACTTGATGAAGATCCAGTGAAAACTGGTGCTGAATATGCTAAAAAACACGGTTGGGATACACCAGAAAAAGCAATTACTGGTGGTGCTAATTTTATACATGAACACTTTTTATCAAATAAAGATCAAAACACATTGTATAGCATGCGCTGGAATCCTAAAAACCCTGGGGAACATCAATATGCTACAGATATTAAATGGGCTGAAAGTAACGCAAGCCTAATGTCAAATTTTTATAAAGATATGAAAACAGAAGGCAAATATTATAAATATTTTGTATATAAAGATGATAATAAACATAAAAAAGAATGATCTATGATTTTAAATATAATTAATTATAACAAATGAAAATGATTGAGTTTGTTATACGAACTAAAGAAGGACTAATCCGTAGGAAAAATGGATTAGTCCTTTTTGAATACATAAATGATTGATTTTTGATATTTACATTAGTTAGTAATTTATATTTTATAGACATAGGTAATCGAATTCCGTAAACTGTGAATTAATTATCAAGATGAACGAGAGATGTTAAAGTAGTAAATATTATTTAGCTTTATTTTTCTGTCCAAATAATATAAAAAGCATAATCGTTGATATTATCACTTTTATAATGAATTTCATTAAATCACTTCCTTACTATGTAGCTATAGTAACACTAATCGATTAATATCACATAACATTAAATATAGAATTACACTTGAAATTTAATTTTCATCTTCGAAATAATTGTGTTTTTCTAAAAATCTTTTGGCTACAATTGCTGGTTCTTTACCTTCACCATCTGCTTCATAGTTTAACTTTTGCATTTGTTCAGTACTAATTTTATCATCTAATTTATTAATAGATTTTTTAATTTGTGGATGCTTTTGTAATAATTCATTTGGAGCGACCGCGCTAGCATCATATGGCGGGAAAAAATTTTTATCATCCTTAAGTACAACTAAATCATACGCTGCAATTCTTCCATCTGTTGTATAACCAAGTGCAACATCGAGTTTATTATTTTTTAACGCGTCGTAAACTAGTCCAATTTGCATAGGTTTTAAATCATTGAAACCAAAACCATAATGTGCACGGAATGGTGCATAACCATCGCCACCTCTCTTGATCCATGTCGTATCTGTACCAACTCTTACTTTATCTTTTACTTTTTTTAAATCTGAAACGGTATGTAAATCATATTTTTTTGCGGTTTCTTTAGTAACCATAAAAGCAAACGTATTTTCAAATCCATAAGAGTCGAAAAACGTTTGATCAAATTTTTGATTGAATAATTTTTGAGTTACTGACATTGCTTTTTGAGTATTTGTAATAGGTTGTTGTTCTAAAGCCCCAACCAAATCAGTACCAGTGTAGCGTGTACTTGATATGTCGGCATCTCCGCGAAGTAATGCATTATGCTGTATTGTAGCTGAACCTAAGTTGTTAATAATCGATCCAGTAATCTTTCCTTTTGTATCATGTTCTATTAAATCTTTAAGCATATAAGCCATGATTTGAGATTCACTCGTAGCTAAAGCAGAAATTTTAACTGAGTTTTTAGATTGACCGCCGCCTAAACCAGGTAAGTCACAACTTGCTAATAAAATTGAACTAACAATCAATAAATAAATTATTCTTTTAAAAAATTTCATGTTTTAACTCCTTATATGTTTTAGAAATCTTTTTTGATACAACATTTTTATATTAACATATATATTAATTTTGTATAATGGTGGCATAGTCCATTAATATGTAATATCAATTAAATACTTGATATACTAAGTATAAATTAATTAAAGTAAGGATGAGTGAAATGCGTATAGCTATCATTGGTATGGGTACCGCAGGTGTTAGTTTGTTAAAAGAATTAGTTAAATATAATGAATTCGAACAAATGGAAGTAGACGTTTATGATAACCCTAAAAACATGGGTCAAGGTGTGCCTTTTCAAAATGACAGCGACCAATTATTAATCAATTTACCTGCAAAACAAATGTCTTTAAATTTGAATAATGAGCGAGAATTTTACGAATGGTATCAACATCAATCTATATTTAAATTTTCTAATCCAGAGTATCTACCCAGATTTATTTTTGGACACTATATGAAAGATTATTTGGAAACTTATCATAATCAATATAGTAATATTCATATGATTAAAGAAGCAGTATTAGAAGTGTATATAGAATCTAATATTGGTGATACGCAGGTTGAATATGTTGTCTGCACATCTGAAAATTTAGAGAAACGCCGACGTTATGATATTGTATTTTTAACAATTGGCACGATGTCCTATCATGACCCATATCAATTAAAAGGAACACCAGGTTACATAAAAACACCTTATCCAACTTATGACACATTAAATGAAGTTGATAGTACTGATAGAATCGCCATTATTGGCACTGGACTAGCAAGTTTAGATGTCATTCGATTTGTAACGGCACATCATCCTAATTTACCTATTACAGTGACGAGTCGTAAAGGTCATTTACCCAGTGTTAGGGGAAATATGCCAGAAATTCAATTTAAATATCTTACTCCAGAAAAATTTAATGAAATCAAAAAAGAATATTTTGGAAACGTACCTTTGGACGAGGCATTGGCATTATTTAAAAAGGACTGTGAATATTATGATATTCCAATAGAAGCATTAGTACACAGAAGGCAAGGCGACCCGATTTTGGATTTAACCTATGATTTACAACATGCCGAAGCGCTAGGGAAATTTCAAAGTATCTTAGAATTAACAAAAGAAAATTTAAATTGGATTTGGAACAGTTTCAGTAGAGAGGATCAGAAGATATTCTTAGAAAAATACCAATCTATATTAAAAGAAAATTCGAACCCAATGCCTCCTCGTACCGCAAAATTAATTATCGATCATATCGAAAAAGGGCAAATTGAAATCAAAAAAGGGTTGGAAGACGTTAAATATGACGGGCATCAATTTTGTTTTAAATATGAGGATGATTTTAAAGCAATTGATAAATTTGATATTGTCATTAATGCTACTGGTTCAAAATCACATTTATCAGAATTAGACCAAGATGATCAACTGATTCTCAATCTGGAAAATAGGCAAGTAGTCCAAGCACACCCACTAGGTGGTATTCAAATCATTCCAGAAACAAATCAAATTATAAGTCCACGTTATGGTACCTTAAAAAACATGTTTGCTTTAGGTCAAGTTACAAATGGAATTAATCAATCACGTAACGGCGTTATGATGATAGTAAAACAAGCTGTAAGTGTGGTAGAGAATTTGTTGAATACTAAGCATGATTGATTTTGTAGTGTAGTATACAAACGAATGTTTATCCAATTTAGATGAATCAGTTAAATATGAATTATGTTTCCGAATGAATTTAAATCCGGTTTCATTTTGTGGAAAGAAAAAGAGTAATTTTTGCTAGATGTTCGTTCGTTTTTGGTTTGAATTATAAAAATATTAAATAAGTAAAGCGTTTAATCATTTATGAAAATATTTTAAGATGTAAATTTTTGATGAATGGATTTGTAAACCAACTTATAAGCATTGTAAAGTCAATAATATAAGCAAGTTGTTACTGATATAAAGCCGACTTAGATAATATGAATTGTTTTTTGTCGAAATATATAGTACGATAACGATGTAGCTTTCAAAAGTTACTTTGACTCAATCATCAATTACAATTTCATAAATATTCTTTCGGGGCAGGGTGAAATTCCCAACCGGCAGTAAATTAAGCCTGCGACCTGCATTTGTTTTGGCAAATGTGGCTGATCTAGTGAAATTCTAGAGCCGACAGTAAAGTCTGGATGGGAGAAAGAATGAAGTATAACAAAAAGGCACTTATACAAGTGTTTATTTAACGTACATTTTTCTAAAAATTGGAGAAGTGTATCCAAATTTAAGTAAATTATGTTATATCTAAATACATCCCACACCTGAAATGAGTTTCAGGTGTTTTTTTATTATTAAGAGGTGATTATATGAGTCAATATTTAAATTATGCAATTCAATTGGCGCAGATGGTAGATGGCCAAACTGGTGTAAATCCTCCTGTGGGTGCAGTTGTGGTAAATCAAGGTAGAATCGTCGGTATTGGTGCACATTTACGAAAAGGTGACAAACATGCCGAAGTACAAGCTTTAGATATGGCAAAAGCAGCAGCAAATGGAGCGACAATTTATATATCTTTAGAACCTTGTTCACATTATGGTTCAACGCCACCATGCGTAAACAAAATTATTGAATTTGGTATTTCAAAAGTTGTTTATGCTGTTAAAGACACAACCTTATCGTCTAAAGGTGATGAAATTTTACAAAATACTGGAGTGAAAGTCGAGTTTCATCATAAGCCAGATGCTGAAGCATTATACAAAGACTTTTTTATTACTAAGCGACAAGGCGTTCCTGAAGTTACTGTAAAAGTATCTTGCAGTTTAGATGGTAAACAAGCTACTGATAGTGGTGAAAGTAAATGGATTACCAACAAAACTGTTAAACAAGATGTATTTATGCTCAGACATAAACATGATGCAGTAATCACCGGGACTGGTACGTTAAACGCAGATAATCCACAATATACTACTAGGATTGAACAAGGTAAACAACCTATACGTGTGATACTTTCAAAATCTGGACAAGTCGATTTTACTTTAGACATTTTTCAACAACCGACGACGCCAATATGGATTTTCACAGAAAATAAAAATTTAAAAAATCAAAATAAAAATATAGAAATAATGTATTGTTCAAATTGTACGATTGAAAATATTTTAAAGCAGTTATATCAAAACGGGATTGGACGTGTTTTGGTTGAAGCAGGTCCCACGATTACTTCAGAATTTCTCCAATCTAACTTTACAAATGAACTCATCTTATATTACGCCCCGAAAATAATAGGTGGTTCTGGTGACAATCAATTTTTCAAAACAGAAAATGTCTTTAATTTATCAGACGTTCCTCAATTTGAAATTGTAAATTCCAAAATGCTTGAGCAAAATATTAAATTAGAATTGCGAAAGAAGTGAATAATTATGTTTACTGGTATTGTCGAAGAAATAGGAACTATAAAAAAAGTTACAACACAACAAGCGGTTGTTAATTTAACAATTGATTGTAGAACAATTTTATCTGACATGCATATTGGTGATTCTATTAGTGTAAACGGTGTATGTTTAACTGTTATACAATTTGATGAACGGTCATTTTCAGTCCAAGTAATCAAAGGTACTGAGAATAAAACCTATTTGAATCAATTAAATCAATTCGCTGAGGTGAATTTAGAGCGAGCAATGAGCGGTTCAGGAAGGTTTGGAGGTCATTTTGTACTTGGCCACACTGATGAAGTAGCTAGAATTACTAGAATACAAAACTCAGATAATTCTAAAATTGTAACTATCAAACCATCTACTTCTGTGATCGATCAAATGGTACAACAAGGTTCAATCACCGTAGATGGGGTTAGTTTGACAGTATTTCAATTACGAGATACAGAATTTGATATTCATCTTATACCAGAAACAAGAAGATCAACTATTTTAAATCAAAAACGTGTTGGTGACCCAGTACATATTGAAACAGACATGTTGTTTAAATATGTAGAAAAAATAGTTGGTAAAAGTGAAAAAGGTTTAAGTTTAGAAAAACTAAGCGCTTTTGGATTCTAGGAGGGGTAAAATGCAATTGGACAGTATAGATTTAGCACTTGAATCACTAAAAAAAGGTAAAAGTATCATTGTAGTAGACGATGAAAATAGAGAAAATGAAGGAGATTTAGTAGCAGTTACTGAATGGATGTATGATAATACTGTTAATTTTATGGCTAAATATGGAAGAGGATTAATTTGTGCACCGATTAGTAAAAAAATAGCCGAAGATTTAGAACTTCATTCAATGGTTAATCATAATTCAGATGTTTATGGCACTCAATTTACAGTTAGTATTGATCATATTAACACTACAACTGGTATCAGTGCTGATGAAAGAATGCTTACTGCAAAAGCATTAATCGATAATAGTACAACAGCAGAAGATTTTAATAAACCAGGCCATTTATTTCCATTAGTTGCTCAAGAGAATGGTGTATTGGCTAGACGTGGTCATACTGAAGCCTCTGTAGATTTAGCTAAATTAACTGGCGCAAAACCAGCAGCGCTGATTTGTGAAATTATGAATGACGATGGTTCAATGGCAAAAGGTGATGATTTAGAAGCATTTAAAAATAAGCACAATTTGGTAATGATATCTATCGAAGATTTGGAAAAATATAGAAAGCAATCTGTTTCGTCTGTTGCAGCAAAAGCTAAAATAAAGTTGCCTACTGAATATGGTAATTTCGACATGTATGGTTTTACAACAAATAATGGTGAAGAAACTGTAGCAATCACAAGTGGTAATATTAACGAAACAGAGAATGTACGTATACATTCTGCTTGTTTGACTGGAGATATTTTTCATAGTCAAAGATGTGATTGTGGTGAACAGCTTGCTGCATCTATGAAATACATTGATAAAAATGGAGGCGTTATCCTTTATTTACCTCAAGAAGGTAGAGGAATCGGTTTAATTAATAAATTAAGAGCATATGAATTGATAGAACAAGGATATGATACGGTTACAGCAAATATTGCACTCGGTTTTGATGAAGATTTAAGAGAATACCAATATGCTGCTGAAATTTTAAAATATCTAGGTATCAAACGTGTGAATTTATTAAGTAATAATCCTAAAAAATTTGGAAGTTTGGAGAATTACGGCATTGATATTGCCAAAAGAATTGAATTGGTAATGCCATCTAACCAATATAACCAAGCTTATATGAAAACAAAAAAAGAGAAAATGGGTCATTTAATATAGGAGGAATAAACATGAATTTTGAAGGTAAATTAATAGGATCAGATTTAAAGGTAGCGATTGTCGTAAGTAGATTCAACGATTTCATTACGAATCGTTTGCTAGATGGTGCTAAAGACACTTTAGTTAGACACGAAGTGCCTGCAGAAAATATTGATGTTGCATATGTGCCTGGGGCTTTTGAAATCCCATTAGTAGCTAAAAAATTAGCTCAAAAAAGTGATTACGATGCAGTAATTACTTTAGGTTGTGTGATTAGAGGTTCAACGTCACATTATGATTATGTATGTAATGAAGTAGCGAAAGGTGTTTCAAAAGCGAATGATATTTCAGATACACCAGTTATCTTTGGAATTTTAACAACTGAAAATATTGAACAAGCTGTAGAACGTGCAGGTACAAAAGCAGGAAACAAAGGGTCTGAAGCAGCAGTAAGTGCTATAGAAATGGCAAATTTATTGAAAAAAATTTAATGATTCAAGTAATAATTAGTAATGTCATTTAAAAATAAAAATTAGGTCAGAACTCTAGATATCATTTCCTCTGCTCAAAATAAGAGTCAGGCATATAAATCCAAAAAAATAGCACTCAGATGATTTAATTCAATTCATCTGAGTGCGTCTTTTTATTCAATACTTCATATTGTTGGCTCGCTTTCTTTGGGGACAGCTTTAGCCTGTAGCAGCTTGTCCTATATTTCGAGAGACTTGCTAAAATACGTCATATTTGTCAAAGAACTATATGATTCAAACAAAATAATTTTGAGAAAGGGGATTTATGTCCCAGCCTCTTTTGTTTTAAATTTTTGTTTTTGCTCGTCATACTTGGACTATAAATATCGTTTGCATAATCCGTAATCATTCACTTATTCATAAATATGATATTACATTTGATTACTCTAACAATGTTTTGAAAAGGTTTAAATTACATACACTTTAATCATAAAATTTTTATTTTTTTAATTTTTTGTATAGCCATGCACTTAATGCTCCAATAGTTGACAGAGCTCCAACGACTACTCCCATTTTTTTCAACACTTCGGGTTTCATAATTTCTAAAAACATTAGATTTAAATTTTGAGGTCGTTCTGCTAATCTTCTCATAAAGTAACTAAACCAATCATCACCGTATGGAACATAGATACAGAAATGATTGCCTTCGCGCGCTAGTGATTCTGCCAATTCTGAGCGGAAACCATACAACATCTGAAATTCATAGTTATCTTTTTCAATATTATTGTCTTTAATAAACTGTTTAATATGTGTGATGATAGCATCATCATGTGTAGCAATAGAAGTGACATTTTTCGCATTTAACAGTCGCTTTTTAATTAAGCGTATGTAATTATCGTCAATTTCTTCTTTAGTTTGATAGGCGATGTTTTCATTTTCTTTATATGCACCTTTGACCATACGTAATCGTAATTCTGGGTATTTATCGACGAGTGCATCTGCTTTATATAAATATCCTTGTATAACAGTTCCTACATTTTTAAATTCGCCTTTTAATCGGTCTAAAACTTGTGTAATATCAAATAAGCTATCATATTTTTCAGTGTCTATATTAATATGCATATTACCAAAATCGTTAGCTTTAAGTAATATTTCACGTAAATTACGATAAGCAAGATCAATGTCAAACTCAGAACCTAATTGGCTGATTTTGATAGACATATGACCATCTAAATTATGATTGTTGATAGCATACATCACTTCTAATATTTGGTCTTTTGCTTGTATTGCTTCACCTTCATTTAAAACAAATTCACCAAGACAATCTACTGTGACAGTAATCCCTTTGTTATTTAAACGTTCAATTGTGTCCACTAATTCTGGAATAGTGTTCCCTGCAACTACTTTCTTGGCACCGAACATAGGACCAATTTCCTTAGCTGCTTTATTTAAAAATGGATTGTTAGATAATCCTATAAAAAAATTTTTCACAATTGGCATATTAATTCCTCCCATTCTGCTTATGGCTGTTCTTTCAATAATAGTGTAGCATGAATCTAATAGTAATGAAATCGTTTACAATAAAATTTATTACACTAAATATTATATACTACACGATAACATTGTCTCACGCTTTAGCTATGAGTTATAATCATAAAGTTATAGGCGCACATAACAGTATGATTTATGCGTTAAAAATGGAAAAAGTACATCATATTTTGATACAATGTAGTTATTGAAATTATTGTAGAAGGGGAAGTATGGAATATGTGGAAATGGGAAACAGAAAACGAGGCAAAGGGTGTCATTGTAATCGCCCATAACATGCTCGAACATACAGGTAGATATGCATATGTTATAACAATGCTTCGTAGAAATGGCTACCATGTAATCATGGGTGATTTGCCTGGACAAGGTCAAACTACACGTGCTAATAAAGGACAAATAGCAAACTTCGAAGTATACCATGAACATGTGCTTGAATGGATTAGAATAGCTAATGAGTATAAACTTCCGACTTATTTTTTAGGTGTAGGCCTTGGTGGGCTTATCATTTTAAATTTACTTGAAAAAGTGGAAGTGCCTATTGAGGGGCTAATGTTGATTTCTCCATTATTAGAATTCAAGAAAAATAAAAAAACTAGAAAAGATAAAATTGTGTCGAATGTAGGAAAATTAACTAAAGATACAAGATTTAAAATAGGTATTACAATTGAAGATTTAACACGTAATGAGGAGGTTATTGAAGAGGCAAAAGCGGACCAACTCATGCTTCAGAAAGTTACGTATCATTGGTATAAACAAATCATTGAAATCATGAAAGAAACTGTTACACATTTAAAAGATATTAAACCACTTCCTTTATTATTAATGTATGGACTAGAAGATAAAGTGTCTGATATTTCTACTATGAGTTTAATTAAAGAAAAAATTACTACAGAAGAGTTATATTTTAAAGCTTGGCCTGGGTTGAATCATGAAATACATAATGAACCTGAAAGAGATGACGTAATGCGCTATGTTCTAGCATTTCTTAATAATAGCGCTAGTAATATTGGTTTTATTGTACATGATGAAAATGAACTTTCATAATTTATATAATAAATGATGGAATCGGATCTTGAGTATCATTTTATAAAATGCTTAATAAGTCTAAACAACCATCTAATTGATACAATTATGACTTAACAATCATTGATAAAAAGAGTGAATAAATTTAATCTGTCGTTGATTTTATTGACACTCTTTTATTTATAAAAAATAATGTGAAAAAAATCACAATAAACATTGATTTTTAAAATAATAATTGTTATATTTATATTGTGAAAAAAATCACATTAATCTTTAGTAATATTTACTTTGAATTAAAAGGAGCGACTTAGCATGAAAATTGAAAAAGGGAATAAAGTAGTTTTAATAGGTGATGGAGCAGTTGGATCAAGTTATGCTTTCGCAGTAGTTGCACAAGGTTTAGCTGATGAATTAGTAATAATAGATTTAGATGAAGCAAAAGTTAAAGGCGATGTTGCAGATTTAAATCATAGTGCTCCATACGGTGATTCACCAGTAAAAGTAAAAGCTGGTAGTTATGAAGATTGTAGTAATGCTGACTTAATTGTCATTACTGCAGGAGCTGCACAAAAGCCAGGCGAAACGAGATTAGATTTAGTAGAAAAAAATACAAAAATATTTAAAGATATTGTCACTAAAATTATGAGCACAGGATTTAATGGCATTTTCCTTATAGCAACAAATCCAGTGGATGTATTATCCTATGTAACACAAAAAGTTTCAGGATTACCGAAAGCTCAAGTGATTGGATCAGGTACAATACTAGATACAGCACGATTTAAATTTGAACTAGCACAAGAATTTGGTGTGTCCCCTTGGAGTGTGGATGCACAAATTATTGGTGAACATGGTGATTCTGAATTAGCGATATGGTCACAAGCTAATATTGCTGGTCAACCATTATACAATTTATTAAATGATAACCCTGATAAACAACATAGAATAGATGAAATATTTACCAACACAAGAGATGCTGCTTATGAGATTATCCAATCAAAAGGGGCAACTTATTATGGCATAGCAATGGGATTGGTACGTATTACACAAGCAATTTTAAAAAATCAAAATGTAGTCTTGCCAGTTTCTAGTTATTTAGAAGGTGAATATAAACAAGATGATGTTTATATTGGAGTGCCTACATTAATTAATAGAAATGGTGCAGTTAAAGTAAATGAGACGCAATTAAATAGTGAAGAAAGTGAAAAGTTTGAAAATTCTGCCATAATTTTGAAAGATATGCAAAATAAAATCAAACAACTAATTGCATAATTCATAATTTAATTTTAAACTGTATATAAGATTAATTTTATTGAAAATATCAAAATTTATTCCGATATGAATAAATTTTGCATTGAATGAATTTTTGGTAAATTAATTTTACATGTTTAACTTTATATTATGATTGGGGGATATTTCTATGGGGAAGACAATTGCTGATATGGTAGATAGTGTCCTTAGATTGGAATATGTACTTAAAGATATTGAAGAAATTTTTGAAAAAGTACAGAAACAATATAAAATGTCAAAAGAAGAAATTTTAATTCTTTTAACACTTTGGGAAGAAGGATCAATGACGCTTAAAGAAATGGATAATTATGTTAAAATAAAATCTTATAAACGTACAAGAACGTATAATGATTTAGTTGAGAAAGCGTGGATTATTAAAGAAAGACCTGTGAACGATGAACGTACGGTAATTATACATTTCAATGAGGATTTAAAAGGTCAAAGGGAAGAACTTTTAAATTGTTTTAAAGCAGAAATAAGTGAAAAATCATCTACTATACAATCTAGTCTTAAATCTATCTTAAAATTATAGGGAATAATTATAGTTACAAAATGAGAAGTTAGACCCAATATAGTATTAGGTAATCAATATCTATACTAAAGTAAAAATGCATCTCCATTTATGTGGAGATGCATTTTTATTTTTAACATACTTTATCTTTTTTCAATTGCACATAGAAATGGTGCATTATTTTTTTGATTAATAAATTGATATTGTAATATGTGTGCTTTGTTTTGATCAAAATGTTGAAGATAATTTAATAATGCATCACGTTCAATTTTGCCCTCATCATGTCCGTGATATATTACTAGTACAATTATGCCTTCTGTTGCCAATATATCAAATATTTCATCTATAGCTGTTAAAGTACTGCTGGGGATTGTCACAATTGATTTGTCGCCTTTAGGTAAATAGCCTAAATTAAAAATGGCTGCATCAATTTGTCCAATTTCATTACTTTGTATATATTGCTTTACTTTAGCATGACTATCTTGAATTAAGTGTACATTTTTAAATGCGTTTGTCTTGTTGCTCGTATTTTGAATTGCAACTTCTTGAATATCAAAAGCATACACTTTACCATTTGGAACTTGTTGTGCTAAAAATTCAGTGTCATGACCATTACCACAAGTGGCATCAATCACAATGCTGTCTTTGTTGATATGTTGTCGTAATAGCGTTTTAGAAAATGGTAAAATCCGTTCTAGTTTCATGATTTAATCGTCGATTCATAGTATTTTCCTTGATAAGAATTTCTGCGTGCTAATTCATCATCAATTTCGTTTAATACTTCCCATTTGTTGACACTCCACATAGGGCCAACCATTAAGTCAATCGGACCATCACCAGTAATTCGATGGACAATCATTTCTTTTGGTAAAATTTCTAGTTGATCACAAACTAAATTTGTATAATCGTCTTGAGACATGAATTCGAGCATGCCTTTTTCGTATTGTTTGACCATTGGTGTACCTTTAAGTAGGTGTAACAAGTGTATTTTAATGCCTTGGACATCCATTTGTGCTACTTCTTTAGCTGTTTCCATCATCATGTCATAATCTTCTTCAGGAAGCCCGTTAATGATATGTGTACACACGTTTATGTTATGTTTACGTAGCTTAGCTACACCTTCGTAATACGTTTTCATATCATGTGCACGATTAATCAAATCTGATGTTTTTTGATGTACTGTCTGTAGACCTAATTCAACCCATAAATAGGTACGTTCGTTCAATTCAGCTAAGTATTCGACAACATCATCCGGTAAGCAGTCAGGGCGTGTTCCAATAGATAATCCTACAACTCCAGGTTCTTTTAATGCAGTTTCGTACTTTTCTCTTAATACTTCAACTGGCGCATGTGTGTTAGTAAATGCTTGGAAATAAGCAATATACTGACCTTCATGCCATTTTTCATGCATTCTATCTTTGATTTGTTGGAATTGCACATCTATCGGGTCTACACGATCTCCTGCAAAATCCCCACTTCCTGCTGCAGAACAAAACGTACAGCCACCATGTGCAACTGTGCCATCTCTATTTGGGCAATCAAATCCTCCGTCAATTGCAACTTTAAAGATTTTTTGGCCAAATTTATTTTTCAAATGGTAATTCCAAGTATGATATCGTTTATTCTCGAATGCGTAAGGGAAGAATTGTCCCATATAACATTTTCCTTTCTAAATTCATTCTAGTTAAAGATTTTAACATATTTTAATGATATAGTGTTTAGAGTAAAAACAGAAATTTAAAATTAGAAAGGAGCTTATGGTTATGAATATGCCAAAATCAGTGTGGTGGTTGGTGATTGGTATGGCATTAAATATCACAGGCTCAAGTTTTTTATGGCCATTAAATACAATATATATGAATGAAGAATTAGACAAAAGTTTAACAATGGCTGGGTTAGTATTAATGATTAATTCATTTGGTATGGTCATTGGCAATTTATTAGGTGGTAATCTATTTGATAAATTGGGTGGTTATCGGACAATTATGATTGGAACTGTGATCTGTTTAAGTAGTACAACATTGTTGAATTTTTTCCACGGATGGCCATGGTATGCAGTATGGTTAGTCTGTCTAGGCTTTGGCGGTGGCATGATTGTCCCAGCAATTTATGCGTTAGCAGGTGCAGTTTGGCCGCAAGGTGGTAGACAAACTTTTAATGCGATATATTTAGCTCAAAATTTAGGAGTGGCGATTGGTGCAGCATCTGGTGGCTTTGTGGCAGAATTAAGTTTTAATTATATATTTATAGCTAATTTATTAATGTATATTGCATTTGCCATAGTCGCAATTAGCCAATTTAATATTAAATTGGACATTAAAGTTAAATCAAATGATGCTATGAGTTTATTAGATAAAGCGTATAGACCACAATTCATTGCATTAACTTTGCTGTGTGTCATGTTTAGCATTTGTTGGATTGCTTATATTCAATGGGAAAGTACGATTGCTTCATTTACTCAAGAGCTAAATATCTCTATGGGCCAATACAGTTTATTGTGGACTGTCAACGGTATTATGATATTAGTTGCACAACCATTAATCATTCCAATAATCAGATTATTAAAAGGAAATTTAAAGCATCAAATGTATGTTGGTATAGGTATTTTTATCATCTCTTTCTTTGTCACAAGTTTTGCTGAACAATTTTCTGTATTTATGGTAGGTATGGTTATATTAACATTGGGTGAAATGTTTGTTTGGCCAGCAGTTCCGACAATTGCAAATCAACTTGCACCAAATGGGAAAGAAGGTTCATTCCAAGGTTACGTTAATTCTGCAGCTACAGTTGGTAAAGCATTTGGTCCTCTTATTGGTGGTGTTGTTGTTGATATGTTTAACATGCAAATCATGTTTTTAAGCATGATTTCATTGTTAGTTTTATCACTTATATTTTTAACATTTTATGATCGCAAATTACCAAAGGATATTTAATATAATATTGAACCCAAAATGTAGATTTCATTTATTTTTGTTACAGAGCAATTATGGTACATGAGATTAAAAATAAGCATTAATGATTCAGCGAGAAATGGTTATTGAATTAATAATATTTTATGTATAGTTTAAATAATTTTATATAAACATAAAGGCGAGTTTTGTAAATCAACTTTATACTTGAAATAAAGGGCTTTTTCAAATATCATAAGAAGAGTATAGGAGTAGTAATTTGAAAGCTTTTCGACAGAGAGCTAGGGTGGGTGGAACCTAGCGTAAAGCCTCAAGTGAACTTACCAGGACTTAAAGTGAATGAATGACATCTCTAACTATTAATTAAAATGAGCGCACATTTAGTGAAACAGGGTGGTACCGCGGTGAAAATCATCGTCCCTATTATATAATAGTTTGAGGTGTCTTTTTATTATTGAACAGGAGGAAATGAAGTGAATTACAATCATAATGAAATTGAAAGAAAATGGCAGAATTATTGGGAAAACTATAAAACGTTCAAAACTGAAGATAATTTAGGCCAGAAAAAATTTTATGCACTTGATATGTTCCCTTATCCATCAGGTGCAGGGCTACATGTAGGCCATCCTGAAGGCTATACAGCTACTGATATTATTTCAAGATACAAACGAATGCAAGGATATAATGTATTACATCCAATGGGTTGGGATGCTTTTGGTTTACCAGCTGAACAATATGCACTTGATACAGGTAATGATCCTCGTGAATTCACAAAACAAAATATCCAAACTTTTAAACGACAAATTAAGGAATTAGGATTTAGTTATGATTGGGATCGTGAAGTTAATACAACAGACCCAGAATATTATAAATGGACACAATGGATATTCATTCAATTATATAATAAGGGACTTGCTTATGTTGATGAAGTAGCAGTGAACTGGTGTCCTGCGTTAGGTACTGTATTGTCAAATGAAGAAGTAATCGATGGTGTTTCTGAACGTGGCGGACATCCTGTTTATAGAAGACCAATGAAACAATGGGTACTTAGAATTACTGAATATGCAGACAGATTACTTGAAGATTTAGATGATTTAGATTGGCCTGAATCTTTAAAAGACATGCAACGTAATTGGATTGGACGATCAGAAGGCGCATCTGTAAGATTTAATGTAGAAAATTTCAATGATCAAATTGAAGTGTTTACAACACGCCCAGACACTATTTATGGTGCAACATTCTTAGTGTTAAGTCCTGAACATGAACTCGTAAATAAAATTACTACATCAGAACATCAAGAAAGTGTTGAGAAATATCAACAAGAAGCGGCAATGAAATCAGACTTAGAACGTACTGGATTAGCTAAAGAAAAATCTGGTGTGTTTACTGGAGCGTATGCATTTAATCCTTTATCAGGAGAAAAAACGCCGATTTGGATTGCTGATTATGTTTTATCTTCATATGGTACAGGCGCTGTTATGGCAGTTCCTAGCGGAGACCAAAGAGACTATGAATTTGCAAAAGCTTTTGATTTACCAATTAAAGCAATAATTGAAGGTGGAGACCTATCTGAAGCAGCTTATGATGGCGATGGGCCTCATATTAATTCACAAGAATTAAATGGTTTATATAATCATGAAGCGATTGAAAAAGCTATTACACTTTTAGAACAAAACAATGCTGGTACAAGAAAAGTCAATTATAAACTGAGAGATTGGTTATTTAGTCGTCAACGTTATTGGGGCGAACCTATTCCTGTTATACATTGGGAAGATGGTACGATGACAACGGTTCCTGAAGATGAATTACCTTTACTTTTACCTGAGACAGACGAAATTAAACCTTCTGGTACAGGTGAATCGCCATTAGCTAATATAGATGGATTTGTTAATGTTATTGATGAAGAAACTGGGATGAAAGGACGTCGTGAAACAAATACAATGCCACAATGGGCAGGTAGTTGTTGGTATTATTTACGCTTTATTGACCCAGATAATGAACAGATGTTAGCTGATCCTGAAAAGTTAAAACATTGGTTGCCTGTGGATTTATATATTGGTGGTGTTGAACATGCAGTGTTACACTTATTGTACGCTAGATTTTGGCATAAGGTCTTGTATGATTTAGGTGTAGTGCCTACCAAAGAACCATTCCAAAAATTATTTAACCAAGGCATGATTTTAGGTGAAGGTAATGAAAAAATGAGCAAATCTAAAGGTAATGTTATTAATCCAGATGATATAATCAAATCACATGGTGCTGATACGTTACGTCTATATGAAATGTTCATGGGTCCACTAGATGCTGCAATTGCATGGAGTGATAAAGGATTAGACGGTTCAAGACGTTTCTTAGACAGAATTTGGAGACTTTTAATTACAGAAGACGGTTTAATCACAGATAAAGTAGTCAATACTAATAATAAAGCTTTAGATAAAAGTTACCACCAAACTGTGAAAAAAGTTTCGGAAGACTTTGAAACATTAAATTTCAATACGGCAATTAGTCAGCTAATGGTATTTATAAATGATTGCTATAAAGTTGATGAGATTTATAAACCATATATTGAAGGATTTATTAAAATGTTAGCGCCAATCGCACCTCATATAGGTGAAGAATTATGGGCGCGTTTAGGACATGAAGAAACGATTACTTATCAACCATGGCCTTCTTATGATGAAACATTATTAGTCGATGATGAAGTGGAAATTGTCGTTCAAGTAAATGGTAAAGTTCGTGCCAAAATTAAAGTTTCTAAAGATCTTTCAAAAGAAGAAATGGAAACAGTAGCATTAGGTAACGAAAATATCAAAGCTGAAATAGAAGGCAAGGATATTAAAAAAGTGATTGCGGTGCCTCAAAAACTTGTTAATATTGTTGCCAAATAACACAAAAGGGGCGTATATATTATGGAAACAATTACTATAGATGAATTGAAATCAAAAATTTTAAATTCTAATCCTGTTCATGTCGTAGATGTAAGAACTGATGAAGAAACAGCAATGGGTGTCATACCAGATGCAGAAACGATACCTATGGATAAAATTCCTGATAATTTAAGTCACTTTAATTCAGAAGAAACGTATTATATTATTTGTAAAGCTGGTGGCAGAAGTGCACAAGTCGTCCAATATTTAGAACGCAATGGCATTCACGCAGTCAATGTTGAAGGTGGCATGGATGCGTGGGGCGATGAAGGTTTAGAAATTAAAAGTATTTAATCTTTTGATCGAGCAAAATCAAACGATGATTTTGCATTTTATGCAAGTTTAGTGTTATAATATATTTAACAAAGATATCAATACAGATACACCAAACCCCCTCACTATTGCGAGTAGTGAGGGGGTTTTTTGGTGTTGGCTAAATGTCGCCTGTACTATTTGTCATTACGATTGCGCAGCCAGTACGCAAATAACGTAACGATACAACCACTGATAACAGCAGTCATAAAATGAACAAAGATATCAATCACAAAATACACCTCCTCTCTACGTCTATTGACGCCTGAGAGTAGGCGACTTAAGTATTATAACATTCTGTGACTCAAGCGCATAGAAAATACAAAACATTAAAAATGAATTTGTTTTAACAGTGCGTAGTTGGTCTAGTAGATCACAAATTGATAGGTTTAATGTTGAAATTTACTTGCATTTGTTCCTGATATATGACCTGTAACTAAAGCGCTAGTAATATTATAGCCACCTGTATAACCATGGATATCGAGCAGTTCACCACACATAAATAATCCTGGCGTTAATTTTGACATCATCGTTTTGGGTTCGATTTCTTTAAGAGAAACCCCTCCGCCAGTTACGAAAGCTTTTTCAATTGATAGTGTTCCATTAACTTTAAAAATAAATCCTTTTAATAAAGTAATCAATGTATTAAATTGTTCATTAGAGATATGATGTGCTGTTAATGTTTCTGAAATATCTGCTAACTCTAACATATATAATAGATAACGTTCTTCAATTAAACCGTGTAAGCTATTTTTTACATATTTATCTGGCGTATCTTTTAATAATTTACGTACTTTGTCTTCTAATTGTGCAAAACTGAGTTCTGGAAAAGCATCTAATTGTATTTCGATATCTTCGCGTTTTTGGTTTTTTTGTTCTTTATATACAAATTGGCTGCATCTTAATGCGGCAGGGCCACTGATTCCAAAATGAGTAAATATCATGTCCATTTGATGTGTGACGCGCTTTTTACCATTTTTCTTCAATACAGATAATGCAACATTTTTTAAACTTAATCCTTTTAATCTTTTGTTTTTAATAAATTGCTCGGATGACGTAATTGGTACTTCAGTTGGGAAAAGTTCTGTAATTGTATGTCCAAAGTGTTCAGCGAATTTATAACCATCACCAGTCGAACCGGTCTTTGGTACACTCGTGCCACCTGTAGCGATAATCAAACTATTCGTTTCAATTACTTGTTGATTACCTAAAAAGACTTTGAATGTCTGTTGAGGTGTATGTTCAATAGCGTGTACTGACGTTTCCTCTTTTACAGTTACATTATTTTTTTCAATCGTACGAATTAACGCATCTACAACATCCTGTGCTTTATTAGAAACAGGAAACATACGTCCATGATCTTCTTCTTTGAGTGCAACTCCACGTGATTCGAAAAAGTGAATAATAGATTCATTGTCAAATACGGAAAAAGGACTATATAAAAATTTTCCATTTCCTGGTATATTTTTAATTATCTCTTCATACGGTAAACGATTTGTGACGTTACAACGTCCACCTCCTGAGATTTTTAATTTGCGTCCGAGCCCTTTTTTCTTTTCAATGAGAAGGACTTTATCACTATGTTGACTTGCTGCGGCAGCAGCCATTAAACCACTAGGTCCACCGCCAATTATAATTGTTTGGTACATTTGATTGCCTCACTTTACTAAATAGTGTTATTTTATAGTTTATAGTAATATAGTTTTGAAAAAAAGTGTTTATAACGTTATGATTAAAGTTATGATTGTAAAAATTAAATTTGAGATAGGAAGATCTGAATGAGTGAAAGTAAAGAATTAGTTAGGGGTACCTTTTTAATCACCCTTAGTATATTGATTACTAAAGTCTTGGGTGTTTTATATATTATTCCTTTTTATTCCATAATTGGTGGAGAAGAAAAATTGGCGCCTTTTAACTATGCATATACGCCGTATAATATTGCCATTGCAGTTGCAACTGCTGGGGTGCCATTAGCGGCGTCTAAATATGTGTCTAAATATAATGCTTTAGGGGCGTATAAAGTCAGTGAAAAATTATATAAATCAAGCTTTATAGTTATGACTATAACAGGATTTATTGGATTTTTCATTTTATATTTATTAGCACCGAGCATTGCCACAATTACTTTAGCCCATGAATCTGGTGCTAAGGGTGGCTGGTCCGTCGCTGACATCACATGGATTATTAGAATTATCAGTATGGTAGTCATATTTATCCCATTACTGGCTACATGGCGTGGTGTGTTCCAAGGTTATAAATCAATGGGTCCAACTGCTGTATCAGAAGTTATTGAACAAATCGCCCGTATTTTATTTATTTTAGTAGGAAGTTATCTAGTTCTGAATGTTTTTGGTGGAAGTGTGTTACAGGCCAATGGTATAGCAACATTTGCTGCTGCAGTAGGTGCGATTGCAGGGATATTCACCTTATGGTATTACTGGAGAAAGAGAAAACCTAATATTGAAAAAATGGTGGCAACGGATACTTCTGATATTTCTGTATCTTATGGAAAAATGTATAAAGAAATTATTTCTTATAGCATCCCATTTGTAATTGTTAGTTTAAATTTCCCACTATTTAATTTGGTAGATCAGTTTACACATAATGGTGCCTTAGATTTGGCTGGAGTGCCAAGTCGTTTACATGACTATTTCTTTACTATTTTAAACATGACGACAAATAAAATAGTAATGATTCCAACGTCATTATCTGCTGGTTTTGCAGTGAGTTTAATTCCATTTATTACTAAGACGTATGAATCTGGTGAATTAAAAGAAATGCACAGACAGATTCGAACATCATTAGGGGTGTTAATGTATATTACAGTCCCTGCAAGTCTGGGAATTATGGCTTTAGCGCTACCATTGTATACTGTCTTTTATAGTTATAATGTCGATGGTAGTCAATTGTTATTTTATTATGCACCTGTTGCTATTTTAATTGGATTGTTAAGTGTAACAGCTTCTATGCTGCAAGGTATTGATAAACAAAAGTTAACAGTCTTTGTAATTTTAGCGGCAGTAGTATTAAAAGTAATACTAAATACGCCATTGATTATGGCATTCCATACTGCTGGAGCAATTTTAAGTACGGCGATAGCGTTACTATTTGCTGTTATCTGTAATTTTTATATACTTAAAAAATATGCGAGTTTTGACTTCTCAGAAACGTGGTTACATTTTGGTAAAATTTTCTTATACGGCTTGTTAATGATGATCGTAGTTGAATTATCATCGTTTTTATTACAAATGGTTATTTCTCCACAAACTAAATTTGGTGCTTTAGCAATTTTAATTATCAGTGTCATAGTAGGTATGATTGTTTACGGTGGTATTACGATGAAGACGAAACTTGCTGACCAATTTTTAGGAGATATTCCAAATAAACTCAGACGTAAATTAGGGATTATAAAATGAGATTAGATAAATTTTTAGCTAATATGGGTGTAGGAACACGTACAGAAGTTAAACAATTATTGAAAAAAGGTATTATTACAGTTAATAATAAAATAGAAAAATCTCCTAAAAAACAAATAAATCCAGAAACTGATGAAGTACAGAAAAACAATGAAACAATTCACTATATTGATAAAGTCTATCTAATGTTAAATAAGCCTAAAGGTTACGTATCTGCAACAGAGGATGAGCAACATCAAACAGTTGTGGACTTAGTTGAACCGTACCGTTTTTTAGATGTGTTTCCAGTTGGTCGCTTAGATAAAGATACTTCGGGTTTGTTATTAATTACGAATGATGGCACTTTTAACCATGAACTAATGAGCCCAACGAAACACGTATCTAAAACCTATGAGGTAATTTCCCAAAAAAATATTACAAATAATGATATAAAATCGTTTAAAATGGGTATTGAATTGAATGAGGGTTTGGCAAAGCCTGCGACTTTAGTAAAAAGTGATGAAGCATATAAATCATTTGTCACAATTTATGAAGGAAGATATCATCAAGTTAAACGCATGTTTCATGCTATAGATAATGAAGTTTTAGAATTGAAACGCATTAGCATTGGTGAATTAAAACTGGATGAATCTTTAGCGCCAGGTGAGTATCGCCATTTAACTCAAATAGATTTTAAACAATTAGGATTAAAATAATAAAGAGGTGTTATTATGTCAAAATTATTAAAAGCAATTTTAGGTGTTGGAGGCGCAGCTGCTGCAGTTGTTCTTTCTAAAAAAGAGAATAGAGATAAATTAAAGGATGAATATAGCAAATATAAATCAAATCCTGAATCTTATAAACAAAACGCCAAAGACATCGCTAGTCAGATTAGTTCAAAAGCAAATGAAACTTATAATGAAGTAAAACAAGATCCTAAAGGTTATGCTTCAAAAGTAAAACAAGATCCTAAAGGTTTTATTAACGAACAAAAAGAACGTTTTAAGGGTGAATCTGAAGACGAAGAGCATGTTGAGGAAGCAAGATTTACAGATGAAGGTGCTGCTGACCCTTCAAATAATCTTCGCGTCGTTACTGAAGACGAGCTCAAAAACAATAAAAATAAATAAGCAATTATACATTTGATTTTTTTACCTAGTTCATTGTTTTGAACTAGGTTTTTATATATATTAATACAGAAATTGAAAGTTAGGTATATGAAAGGTTTTAAACTGTTTTTCATTTAATTATACAGTGAATTTTTTAAAATAATAATCACATCTCGCTGTAGTTTCTGTACTACTTCATGTAAAATATTAATTATATAAGTATTAAAAAGGAAGTTGATGCTAAATGTGGAAAGAAAAAGTGAAAGAATACGAAACAGATATTATAAATGATTTAAAAGGCTTATTATCTATTGAAAGTGTGAGAGATGATAATGAAATTTCTTCAGATAATCCAGTCGGACCTGGACCACGTAAAGCATTAGATTATATGTACGAAATTGCTGAACGTGATGGATTTGATACTCACGATGTTGAACATATTGCAGGGCGTATTGAAGCTGGTGAAGGCGAAGATGTTATGGGGATTTTATGTCATGTTGATGTAGTGCCAGCTGGTGATGGTTGGGATACTAATCCTTTTGATCCGGTTGTAACTGAAGATAAGGTTATTGCAAGGGGCACACTAGATGACAAAGGGCCAACAATTGCCGCATATTATGCCGTAAAAATATTGAACGATATGAAAGTTAATTGGAAAAAGCGTATACATATCATTATAGGTACTGATGAAGAGTCAGATTGGAAATGTACAGAGCGTTATTTTAAAACTGAAGAAATGCCAACTTTAGGGTTTGCACCTGATGCTGAATTCCCAGCAATACACGGTGAAAAGGGTATTAGTACTTTTGATGTGGTTCAAAATGAAAAAGCTGAAGATAAAGATGAACCAGAATACGAACTTATTTCTTTTACATCAGGTCAACGTTATAACATGGTACCTGACGAAGCAATTGGTAAACTTGCGGTTAAAGAAAATATGACTGATGTCATTCAAAAATTCGAACAATTTTTATCTGATCATAATATAAATGGTGAAAGTATCGTTGATAGTGGCGTATTAGTGCTTAAAGCATACGGTAAAGCTGTACATGGTATGGATCCATCTATTGGTGTGAATGCTGGATTGTACTTATTACATTTCTTAGCCCAATTAGGTTTAGACAAAACTGCTGAAAATTTCACTCAATTTAGTGAACAGTATTTATTCAACTCTCATTTCGGTGAAAAAATGGGAATGAAATTCCACACAGATGTTATGGGAGATGTAACTACAAATATAGGTATCATTTCATATGATAATCAAAATGGTGGTCAATTCGGTATTAATTTAAGATATCCGCAAGGTTTTGAATTTGAAGAAGCCATGACTCGTTTTAAAGGTGAGATTCAGGAACTAGGTTTTTCTATAGCATTAGGCAAAAATCAAACACCTCACTATGTGGATAAAAATGATCCTTTCGTACAAACTTTAGTGAAAACATATCGTAATCAAACAGGTGACCAAACTGAACCATACACAATTGGTGGTGGAACTTATGCTCGAAATTTAGATAAAGGTGTCGCATTTGGTGCTATGTTTAATGATTCAGAAGATTTAATGCATCAAAAAAATGAGTATATTACGAAAAAACAATTATTCAATGCAACTAGTATTTATTTAGAAGCTTTATATGCTCTATGTGTGGAGGAATGATGATGACAAAAGTACTTATTAATGAACATTTAGTAGACGAACAAGATGCATGCGTACCATACAATGATCGTGGTTATGTATTTGGTGACGGTATATATGAATATATTAGAACATACAACAATAATATTTTTACTGCCAAACCACATTTTGAAAGACTTTTGAGAAGTGCTAAAGAAATAGGTTTAGAATTGAAATATAATGTAGAAGAGCTTACAGAATTAATCCAAGAATTATTAGCAGCGAATGGTGTCGTTAATGGTGGCGTATATATACAAGTTACACGTGGAGCAGCCCCTCGTGACCATGCATTTCCTACGCCATCAGTAGAAGCAAATGTGATGGCATTTACTAAAACTTACGATCGTCCTTATAAGTTATTAGAAGAAGGTATTAATGCGATTACAACTGAAGATATTCGTTGGTTAAGATGTGATATTAAAAGTTTGAATTTACTTGGCAATGTGTTGGCTAAAGAGCGTGCAGTTAAATATAACGCTCAAGAGGCTATTCAACATAGAGGTGATATTGTTACTGAAGGATCATCAAGCAACGTTTATGCTATTAAAGCTGGAGAAATCTATACACATCCAGTAAATAATTATATATTGAATGGTATTACACGTATGGTCATAAAAGATATTGCTCAAGAAAAAGGTATACCGTTTAATGAAGGTACATTTACTGTAGATTTTTTAAGAAATGCAGATGAAATTATTGTGTCTAGTACATCTATTGAAGTAATGCCAGTCGTAAAATTAGATGGTGAACAAGTAGGAGACGGAGAAGTTGGACCAATAACGAAATCGTTACAAGAAGGATTTAATAGATACATTGACACAGATAGTTAATATTTTCCATAAAAGGAAATAAAATGTAACTTTTACCAAAGCTAAATTATGTTATAATGCTAACTGAGCCGATTTAAAAATTATAGAAAAATACTGTAGTAAAATGTGACTTTTTGTTTCTCATTATTGGTTGAAATAAATCCTTAAACATTATAAAATCTTCTATGAGACTTGAAATTGAGACATGAAATTTCATTCAAAAAAACTAAAGGAATTTTTCGAAAAAAATACTGTTACGAGATGATATATGATATGATGTTAAAGTTATTATCAATCTCGATACAGTATTTCATATTTAAATATAAAAACTTGATTCTATGGGACAAAATGGTCGTTATCATATAATGACAGTAATATAGAGTTTTAAGTTTAAAAGTGTGTGTATTAGAAAATGATTATATTTGGCTCTCGAAATCTGTTTTCTGGAGCCATTTTCTAATTGAAAGTGAGGTGAACGTGTTGGAGCAGTTTTATCAATTAGGGTGGACACTTGATTCAGCAGGTGGTGCATCTGGAGAAGCATATATGGCTGAACAAGATGGGCAGAAATTGTTTTTAAAACGAAATTCAAACCCATTTATTGCAGCCTTGTCTGCTGAAGGTATTGTACCTAAGCTCGTATGGACGAAACGAATAGAGACTGGGGAAGTCGTGACGGCGCAGCATTGGAAAAATGGCAGAGAGTTAACTTTTGATGAGATGTATGAACAACGAGTAGCTAATTTATTGAAAAAAATACATAGTTCAAAAACACTTTTGAATATGTTGAAGCGTATGGAAATGTATCCTATTACGCCTGATATTTTGTTGAATAAAATAAACGCCTCATTATCTAGAGAAGTGTTAACACACCATGTGGTGCGAAAGGCATTAACTTATTTAGAAGATCATATGCCAAGTCTTGACCCTAGATTTTTTACAGTTGTCCATGGAGATGTCAATCATAATAATTGGTTGTTGTCTGACCACGATGAACTATTTTTAGTGGATTGGGAAGGTGCAATGATTGCAGATCCAGCAATTGATTTAGGCATGCTGCTATACAATTACGTTCCTGAAAATAAATGGCCTCAGTGGTTAAATGATTACGGTACGAAAGATTCTATAGACTTGCAAAAAAGAATGAAATGGTATACTGCTGTACAATCTATTGGTATGGTTCAGTGGTATGAAGAACAAAAACGCTATAAAGATATGAATATGTGGCTGAAGTTCTTAAACCAAGTAATGAATAACAATGCATTTATATAAGGAGTTATCAAGAAAATGAGAATGCGTTACAAGCCATGGGCAGAAGATTATTTAAAATCGCATCCTGATATTGTAGACACAGATGGCAGCCATGCAGGACATATAAGTGAGTGGTTTGACAAAGAACAACCAATTTATATTGAAATTGGTTCCGGCATGGGACAATTTATAACAACACTTGCTGCACAAAGACCTGAAATTAATTTTATATCTATGGAACGTGAAAAAAATGTAATGGTCAAAGTGTTAGATAAAGTGAGAGAGCAAAATCTAACGAATATTAAATTGATATGTAACGATGCGATAGAATTAAATGAATACTTTAAAGATGGTGAAATTTCACGTATTTATTTAAATTTTTCTGATCCTTGGCCGAAAAGAAGACATACTAAGCGTAGATTGACGTATCATACGTTTTTATCTTTGTATAAACAAGTGTTAAAAACAGATGGTGAGATTCATTTTAAAACAGATAATAGAGGATTATTTGCCTATAGCTTAGAAAGTATGTCCCAATTTGGTATGTATTTTACAAAAATAAATTTGAACTTGCATCAAGAAGAAAAAGAAAATAATATTGAAACAGAATATGAGCGCAAGTTTTCAGACAGAGGTTCAAGAATTTATAGAATGGAAGCAAAATTCCATAATAATTAAATATTTGTAATGACGCAGCCCAAAATCTCACGTTCAAAACAAAGGACTAATCCGCAAAAATTGAACTGCACCCTGTCAAGTA
>NZ_JAESLH010000010.1:0-99974 GCF_017892545.1 Staphylococcus sp. GDY8P67P | reverse complement strand
CATAAGTCTTACTAATTCAGCTATAGCTGAAAGTAAGACTAAAAAAAATCTCCATCAATGGGGGGAGGAGCCAACCATTGATGGAGTTAAGGGAGATAGATGATTTAAGGCTTGAATACCACCATACCGTACGTCATTAGGAGGGAAACGTACGGTATGGGGCTATTCACCTACAATGTAGGTTAAATAGCCTTATTTTATTCCATACTACCGTGAACAGTATTGATATTTTCTTGCATCATATTAAAATATGAATCTCCTTTAGTGCCTTTTTTACCTATAGAATCTGTATATACTTCTCCATAAATATCTAAGTTTGTTTCTTCACTTAGACTTTGCATACTTTTCTTATCTACACTCGTTTCTACAAGTAAATGTTTAAGGTTATTGTCTTGAACAAATTTTACAGCTTGCTTCATTTGTTCAGGGGTACCTTGTTTTTCGGTATTGATTTCCCAAATATAACCAGGTTTAATATCAAACTGTTTTGAGAAATATTTAAAAGCACCTTCACTTGTGATCATTGCACGTTGTTCTTTAGGTATATCGTTGAATTTATCATGACTTTCTTTTTTCAAATCTTCTAACTTAGCGATATAATCTTTGGTATTACTTTGAATATCATCTTTATACTTGTCATTTTTCTTAATCAAGGCTTTGCTTATTTCTTCTACATATTTAATACCATTATCTAAACTTAACCAAGCGTGTGGATCTTGTTTTGATTCATCGCCTTCTTTAGCACCGTTTAAGTATAAAGGTTTAACATTTTTTGAAACTTTAACAACAGAACCATCTTCATATGACTTATTAGCTTGTGATAATGCGTTTTTAAACCAACCATTACCTGTTTCTAAGTTTAGCCCGTTATAAAACACAACGTCAGCATCTGTTAATGCTTTAATATCTTTTGGTTTTACTTCATATTCATGTGGATCTTGACCGATTGGGACGATACTATGAATATCTACGTTATCGCCTCCAACATTTTTGACCATGTCATAAAGGATTGAGTTTGTTGTTACAACTTTTATTTTTTCATGTGATTGAGAATTAGAATCGTTGTTTCCTTTACCACATGCACTTAAAAATAATAAAAGAATCATTGTAATTGTTAATAGTTTTTTCATTAAATTGCTCCTTTTTTTGTGAAAAATTGCATTTTATTACAAGTGAAAATAATGATATAAATGATAAACGCACATAAGACGATAGTTGCACCACTTGGAATATTATAAATATAACTAAAATACATACCGACAATTGAACTTATAACACTAATAAGACTAGAAATGATCATCATCGTATGTAATTTTTTAGCGATTAAAAATGCAGCTGAAGCAGGCGTAATCAATAAAGCGACAACTAATATAATACCTACTGTTTGTATGCTTGCTACCGTAACGAGTGAGAGCAATAGCATAACGAAATAGTGTAAAAATGTAGTGTTTAAACCACTCATTCTACTAAAAATTGGGTCGAATGTGGATATCATTAATGGTCTGTAGAAAGTTATAATTAAAATCATAACGATTAAACCAACTACGACTGTTGACCAAAAAGTAGCGTGTGTCACTGCTAATAGGTTACCGAAAAGAATATGATATAAGTCGGTGGTACTATTAATGAGACTAATTAAAATGACCCCGATAGCTAAAAATGCTGTAAAACTAATACCTATCGCAGCATCAGGTTTGGTCTTACTACTTTTGGTAATGAATCCGATAAAGATACTAGCAATCATACCTGTCACTAACGCTCCAACAAACATAGGAACGCCGAATAAAAATGATAATGCGACCCCAGGTAAAACTGCGTGACTCATTGCGTCTCCCATAAGGGACAGGCCTCTTAATACAATGAGGCAACCTACTGTACCACAAACGATTCCTACAACAATTGAAATAATCAATGCATTGCTTAAAAATTTGTATTCAAATAGGTGTTGAAAAAATTCCATATCGTGTTACTTCCTTTCTATTTATGCCGATTCTGACTTTTGTTGCTCTTCCTGTGTGGGGTTTAAGAAAGTTTCGTTTAAATGGTCAGGTTGCATCGCAACATGACTTTCTCCAAAGAAACGAATTGTTTTGTTTAAAAGAATAACACGATTAAAATACTTTTCTGCTTTAGATAAATCATGGTGTACAATTAAAATTAATTTCCCAGCTTCTTTGAGCTCATTTAATTGAGTCATTATGATTTGTTCACTATGGAAATCGATACCTACAAATGGTTCATCTAAAAGATAGAGTGTACTTTCTGTCATGAGTGCTCTAGCTACTAAAACTCTTTGTAATTGACCTCCACTGAGTGCAGAAATTTGTCGATTTCTTAAATCTTGTAATTCTAATGTTGATAGTAGTTGATTAAGTCTAGCTCTTGTTTTAGGGGTAACAAACCTAAACCAACCAATATCTTTATAGGCACCTGAGAGTACAACATCTTCTACCTTAATTGGAAAGTCTAAGTCAATATGTGCTTTTTGTGGGATGTATGTAACATTTTTAAGTGTTTGTTGTATAGCAATGTTATGTAAATTAGCGATACCTGTTGACTTAAATTCACCAATAATTGATTTGAGTAAGGAAGATTTTCCTGCTCCATTGGGTCCCATAATACCTATAATTTCACCTTTTACGGGAATTTCTAAATTAATGTTTTCCAAGACATGTTTATTCCCTAAAGTGAGATTTAAGTTATTAATTTCTAACATTTTTCTACCTCCTTAAATTAAATTTTAGGCTAACCTAATTTAATTTATAATATAACATTAACTTTTAGCGTGTCAAGTAGATTCGTGATACAATAAAGTGAATGACTTGAGAGGTGAAACCATGCTAACTGAAGAAAAAGAAGATTATTTAAAAGCAATTTTGACTCATAATGGCGATCATTCTTTCGTTTCAAACAAGACGTTATCCCAGTATTTAAATATCAAACCACCATCTGTAAGTGAAATGGTGAATCGTTTAGAAAAATCGGGATTTGTAGAAACGAAGCCATATAAAGGTGTGCAATTGTCAGAAGAAGGTTTGACATATACCTTAGATATCATTAAAAGACATCGATTATTAGAATTATTTTTAATTAAGATATTGGAATATAATTGGGAAGAGGTACATCAGGAAGCTGAGGTGCTAGAACACAAAGTTTCACACTTATTTGTAGAACGTTTAGATAAATTATTAGATTACCCAATCACTTGTCCGCACGGTGGTATTATCCCTAGAGATAATAAATATAAAGAGATATATACTACAAATTTATTGTCGTTTGAAGCTGGTGATATAGTGACGATAAAACGTGTGCGAGATAGAACAGAATTGTTAGTTTATTTAACAAGTAAATCCATATTGATTGGGGAACAAATAAAAATATTAGATAAAGATGATACCAATAAAGTGGTAATGGTGCAGAAAGAAGAAAAAGTGACAGTACTGAGTTATGATAATGCAGAACATATTTATGCAGAAAAATAAGAATTTGCATACTGAAGTTTTTTATATGCAACTTAGAAGGATTTAAAAAATTGAAATCGTCTATCTAATAAGCATAAGACAAAGCTTGAAAAGGACATTGTAGTCATATTTAATAGTTAATAGTGATATTGAAAGGAAAAAAGTCTGAGTCATAAATCCTAAAAAATAGCACACAGATGATTTAATTCAATCTATCTGTGTGCTTCTTGTTATTCAATGCTGCGGTGTATTGTTGGCTCGCTTTCTTAGAGGACAGCTTCTGCCCGTCGTCTTCAGTTTGTCCTGTTGTCTCAAGCGTCTTATCAAAATACAACCTATTAGAGCCGATTTTTATATTATTTCTATGGATATTGGCTTTTTCACTTACCCAATAATTTTATGTCCTAGACTCTTTTTGAAGAGGTCTAAGGAATAAAGTAAACTCGGAATAATTGATATACAGTAAATAAATTGATCGCTATCCAAATGAAGCTATAGAGGAAGGTTGGAACACGAGTCAATGCTTTTAAAGTGCTACCATCCCAAGTGATTTCATTTGATGAGAAAGTCAATTTGAATATTGTCCAAGATGATTGAAGAACTTCTCCTAATAAAACACCTAAGATAAAATGTTGTGTAATGGATATAACATAAAGTATCGCTAATTGATTATCACTTTTAAATAAGCAATATAATAAAAAAATTAAAAGTATTACTATGAACATTGGTAATAGCTTTCTAGATGTTAAGCATACAAAATATATAAATATTAATAGGTAAGCAGTGATAAACAAGCTTGGATATTGATATTGCATAGATAGAAATCCTATATATAACATCAATGGCGGCATAACGTAGCCACCGAATGTAGTGATGGACTGACCAACACTATTTTTTGATTGTGTTATGGCGTAGCCTTGTTGAGATGTTGCTAGACGCTCAGCTGGTCTTGCCACAATCACTAAGTCTCTCGCTCGTCCACCGCTCAATTTATTAAATAATATATGGCCAAACTCATGTGTTAATACAGGGATATAGTTAAAATAGATATCTAAAAATTGGTTGATAGGTTTATTTCGATAAGTATGTATGATGATATAGATTATAGCCACTAAAACAATCCAATAAAGATGTAATTGAATAGAAGAACTGAAAAACGCATTTAGCTTAGACATGAAATACCTCATTTTTAGAATACGAAAATTTAATATTTTACGAGATACGATAATAATCAAACAGTATCTCACATATAATAGTATAAAGTAAGATCATCCATAAATCATTTGGACTTTTGATGTATATTATATTTTAAAGCGGTTTGACCTAGGTTTTATTAATATTGTAATATATGCGAGAGTAACAGTATTCATATTACAAGTAATGTATTATAGGGTAACGAGAAAAAGAATTGAGTTAGGAGATAACCAATTATGACAAGAGCTAATAAATTAGAAAAGGTAAACGTATTATCTGTTTTATTCGATAATGTAACGCTGACAGAAATGCGTGACCGTATAAAGCTTTTTTTTGAATCACAATCTGAAAAGAATTTATTTATTGTAACTGCTAATCCTGAAATAGTTGACTTTTCTACTGAAAATGAAGCATATCGTAAGTTAATTAACAAAGGAGACTATGTCATTCCTGATGGTACAGGTGTAGTTATGGCTTCAAAACTGCTTAAAACCCCTTTGAAAGAACGTGTTCCAGGTATAGAATTAATGGAAGCATGTTTGAAAATTGCTAATGCTAATTATCAAAAGGTTTTTTTATTAGGTGCAAAAGATGAGGTTGTCGTTCAAGCTGTGAAGAAATTAAGTGAAAAATACCCTAATATTCATTTTGATTATCACCATGGCTATTTTAATTTAGAAGATGAAACGGTATTGAAACACGTGAGTTCATTTAATCCAGATTATGTTTTCGTTGGGATGGGTTATCCTAAGCAAGAACAATGGATTGAACGTTATGATCATTATTTTAAACAGACATTACTAATGGGTGTTGGCGGATCTATTGAAGTTTTTAGCGGAACGAAAAAAAGAGCGCCCAAAATATTTCGTAAATTAAATATTGAATGGATTTATCGCTTTATCATTGATTGGAAACGGTTTGGCAGAATGAAAGCCATACCAAAGTTTGTATTTAAAGTGATTAAGCAAAAAGTAAAGCAATAAAAAATCGGCTATAGCATTGTTAAGCTATAGCCGATTTTTTACTACAATGACTTTGATATATTTAGCAAATATAAGTTTATTTTAGTTATGATTTATTTATTAAAATTATCATGCAATTGTACAGTCGTTATCTATGATATTTAACAGTCAATAAAATTATTTCACTTCAAATCTTGAGTTATCCAATTTACTTCTAAAGGCTTTTTGTTCCTCTTTGGAATATTTTTTAAAACCGTTTAAGAATTTTTCATATTCGGGTAAAACCTCGTCTAGTTCACCGAATTTTTTTAATTTACCAGCTTCTATCCACGCGATTTTAGTACAAAATTCACGCACTTGTTTCATATTATGGCTTACGAAGAAAATAGTTTTACCTTGCTTTTTATACTCGTAAATTTTATCTAAACATTTTTGTGCAAAAGTTTGGTCTCCAACTGATAATGCTTCGTCAATGACAAGAATGTCTGGATTTGTCGTGATATTAATTGAGAAACCTAACTTGGCTCGCATACCACTAGAATATTTTTTAACAGGTTGATAAATGAATTCTCCTAGTTCACTGAATTCAATAATATCAGGTGTTAAGGCTTTAATCTGTTTTCTTGTGAATCCCATGCATAACATTTTAAATTCTATGTTTTCAATACCTGTTAACTGTCCATTTAAACCAGCATTAATTGCAATCACACTAACTTCACCGTGGCGATTCACATCTCCAGCAGTAGGAGATAGGGAGCCACCAATAATATTACTAAGCGTAGATTTACCTGACCCATTGATGCCTACAAGGCCTATAACATCACCTTCGTATGCTGTTAATGACAAATCATTCAGCGCATAAAATGTCTTGTTTTTATTAAAAGGGACTAAGGCGTCTTTTAAACGCTCTTTATTATTGCGATAGATGCGGTATTCTTTAGTTACATGTTCAATGTTAACCGATACATTCATAATTTTACCTTCCTTATTTGCAGATAGTATATAGTATATTATATTATATATGAGTTGTTAAATTTATTAACCTATTGTAAAGTAAGTGAGTACAAATTTTAAGATAACGTTCTTATACAATTGTTAAAGTTTACTGAATTTAAGTTATAAAATCAACTGAAATGAGGTTATTTTAGCTTCGTTGTTTTTCTATTATACAACAATCATATGAGTAAGCACATCCGCTTTTATTACATAAAATATTTAATTTACCCAATTAAATATAGGTTGTTAAGATGAATAACAAAGCGTATATTAGATTTGAATGTAGACTTTTTATAGCATAATTATGATTAGCAAATTGATTGAAAGTGTGGTTTATTTAAATGAGTGCAGTGTGGGTAGTCTTAAAAGAGCATTTTAAAAATTTCTATCTAATTCAAAGGTTAGCACAATTCCAAGTTAAAATTACTAACACCAATAATTACCTTGGTATGGCTTGGGAATTAATTAATCCAGCAATGCAAATTATGGTTTATTGGTTTGTATTTGGTCTAGGAATTAGAACTAATAATCCAATCGAGGGTGTCCCATTTATTTATTGGTTACTCGTTGGTATTAGTATGTGGTTCTTTGTGAACCAAGGTATTTTGGAAGGTACGAAATCAATCGCAAGTAAATATAACCATGTCGCTAAGATGAATTTTCCGTTATCAATTATACCATCATATATAGTGATGAGTAGGTTCTATGGTCATATCGCACTATTAGTTGCTGTTATTTTATTATGTATGTTAGGTGGTTATTATCCATCTATTTTTACATTACAATTATTTTTATATGTACCATTTGCATTAATTTTTACTACAACAGTAGCATTGTTTACTTCTACGTTAGGTGTATTAGTAAAAGATACTCAACCAGCAATTCAAGCATTGATGAGAATGGTATTCTTTGCTTCATCTATTTTAATTGTACCGCCAGAAGGTATTGTTAAAGATGTTATGCAACTGAATCCAATTTATTATCTTGCTGAGGCGTATCGTGCATCGGTTCTATATAACGAATGGTATTTTGTTACACATTGGGAATTAACATTTTACAACTTCTTTATCATTGTGTTTTTATTTGTCATAGGATCTATATTGCATATGCGTTATAGAGATCATTTTGCAGACTTTATGTAATGGAATTCAGACAAAGACGATTTATATTTAATCCTTTGGTGGCTTAAAAGTCATTAAAGGATTTTTCTATAATTTTAAATATAAAATAGCTATAATAAAAGAGAATAAATAATTACCGGCGGTGGAAATTTGAGACAGTTAATAAAAAAACTTTATATGACAATCATTAGTTTTTTAAATTTGATATATATAAAGAAAAAAATAGATCATCATCATATTGTCGTCATGATGACATTTGCTGAAGATGTACTTCCAATCATCGAAGCATTAAATCGAAAATCTTATGAAGTGACAGTGATTGCCAAGGAAAGTAATAGAAAATATGTTGAACAATTAGATAATGTGACATTTATACCTGCGGGCAATAAAAAAGTCTTTAAACATATAAAGGCCTTGAGTACGGCAAAAATTATTGTGATAGATACATATTATTTATTGTTTGGCGGTTTCAAAAAGAAATCGCAACAGACAATCATTCAAACTTGGCACGCAGTTGGTGCACTGAAAAATTTTGGACTTACTGACCACCAAGTAGATTTAAATAATAAAAAAATGGTGAACCAATATAAAAATGTTTATCGCGCTACTGATAAATATTTAGTAGGGGGCGAACCAATGGTGAATTGTTTTAAATCCGCGTTTGGTGCGAAAGATGATCAATTTTTAAGAACTGGATTGCCTCGTCTTGTTCCATATGTAAATTTAGATATCAAACAAAAGCAGCAAGCATTAAAGTTACAATATGGTATCAATGATAAATTAGCGCTTTATGTGCCAACGTATCGCGAGCATCACCAAGCCAATCAGATTATTGATAAGGCGCGTTTTGAAACAGCATTACCTTCATACACATTGATGAGTAAGTTACATCCATCACTACCTCAAGATGAGCAACACAATATTAGTCTACAATCGCTTATGGTTATGGCGGACGTTATCATCACAGATTATAGCTCATTAGCAATAGAAGCAAGTTTGTTAAATAAGCCGACGCTTTTTTATGTCTATGATGAAGCAAATTATGAAAAAGTACGGGGGCTAAATTCATATTATTATGAAATTCCGGAATTTTACAAAGCATATAGCGAAGAAGACATCGTTCATATACTTCAAACACATGCAAGTGCATTAATGCCATTGTTCAAAAATTGGCATGACTATAATGTTCCAAATAGCTTAACTCAGGTTATAAATCATATAGAGAAAATGGTGAAAACATGAAAATATCAATTATCATACCTGTCTATAATGCAGCAAATACACTTCAAAGAGCAATAAGCTCGGTGGATACAAAGCAAGATTATGAAATTATTTGTATCAATGATGGATCAACAGATGAAAGTAAACAAGTTTTAGAAAGACTACAAAAAGCATACAAAAACATTCGTATTATTAATCAAGCAAATCAAGGTGCAGCTGTGAGCAGAAATAATGCATTGGAGTATGTTACTGGTGATGCTTTTATGTTTTTAGATGCAGACGATGAATTTTTGCCAAATAGTATCGATGCTATGGCAGATTACTTTCAACAGGATGAACATGTAGATATTGTACTAGGACAAATTGGAAGACTAAATAAAGGTGCATGGCAAAGTTTTTATACACACCAACCCATACAAAAATTTGATAAAGTGAATTTAGCACAATGTCCTGAAATGATGCAATCTATTGGTCCAGGAGGCAAGTTATTTAGTGCGACATTCAAAGATTTACGCTTCGATGAAGATGTAGTGTTTTGTGAAGAGCATACATTTATGATATCAGCTTATAAGAAAGCACGAGATGTGCAATTATTACCTTTTATTGTGTATGGTTATCATGAAGAAAAAGGGTCGGTGACAGATCAAAGAGCAGATCGCTTTGTAAATTATATGAGCGATGCGATTAAAGTAAGACATAGAGTGATGCACACATTGTTATTAAGAGAAGAACGGATTTATTACAGTTATCGTATGGATGAACTCATTGTCAGTTACTTGTTGCAAGCATTTCTCACAAATAATAAAAAATTAACAGAACCATTTTTAGATGTCGTAACGTCTTATATGAATAATATGCAAGAAGCAGATTATTCAGGAGAAGCAATGTTTAGAATAATTAGGGTTGTTGAACAATGTGGAAAAAATTGGAATAAAGCGTTATATAAAAAATGGCGAGAAGCATTACTTAATGTAGGCATTGGTAGACCGAATTATTACCGTTTTCAAATGGAAGTGTTACCGAAACGTGTAAAATTCAGAGGTAAAATGAAATTAAAACAAATATTAAAAAAATGAATTTTGGGTATAGTTCGTAAACTTCAAATCAGTGTGCTATACTTTTAAAAAATGTAAATTTTAATTAAATTTTGTTAAGGAGTATGAGCGTATGAAACGTGTTATTACTTATGGAACGTATGATTTATTACATTATGGTCACATTGAATTATTAAGAAGAGCTAGAGAAATGGGCGATTATTTAGTAGTTGCACTATCTACAGATGAATTTAATCGCATTAAAAATAAAAAGTCTTATTATAATTATGAACAACGAAAGATGATGCTAGAGTCTATTCGTTATGTTGATCTTGTAATCCCTGAAAGTGGCTGGGGACAAAAAGAAATCGACGTCGATCGCTATGAAATAGATACTTTTGTAATGGGGCACGACTGGGAAGGTGAGTTTGACTTCTTGAAAGATAAATGTGAAGTGATTTACCTTAACCGTACAGAAGGTATTTCTACTACTAAAATCAAGAAAGAACTTTATGGTGATGCTGAAAAATAAATCAGCAGTCATTTGTTGATATTGAATTATAATTTTAATAAATCATATGTTAAATAAATATATTAAGTGAGGCTGGGACATCGTAATGTCTCAGCCTCAACTTGTTTTGTCATCGAACGATCAAGCTATGAAAAACACCGAGAAGATTTCTAAGTTAAAGCATCTTTTCGGGGTATCATTTTGGCATTGATAATTCATGACTTTATTTATGATTTTTTCTGTTTTTGAAAGTTTCGATAATAAGATAAATAATAATTGCGATTGCAGCTATGATTAATATCGTTCCTAATAAAGTGAGGATTGGATGTTCATCCCACGTCGTTTTCACAACTGTCGTAGTTTGATGCAGAATTGGTTTGCTTACTTTAACAGTTGGTGGGCCGTATTTATCGGAAATAAATTTTCGATCATATTCAATATGCAATTTACCATCTTCAATTACATAGTTATAATCATTTTTATCGAAATCATTTGGAAGTACATCGTATAAGTCTTTTTCTACATAATATGTTTTTCCATTAATTTTGTGATTGCCTTTTGAAATAATTTTTTTATATTTATATTGATCAAAAGACATATTCATTAAGGCATTGCCCATCATATTACGTTGTTTCTCGCCACCTAAGTTGTCGTAGTTACCAGCACCCATTATTGTTTGATTAATTCTAAATTTATCTCTTTTTGTAGTGATAGTGTGATTGTAATCTGCAATGTCACTAGAGCCAGTTTTTAAACCATCTGTCCCCTCTAAACTCATATCCGCACCCTCTAAAGAGTGATTGAACGTGTAATATGTAACATCGTGTTGCGTTGGAGCTAATTGTTTAGTGAAATAAATGATTTTTGGTGTATCTTGAATGGTACGTTGAGCTAAAATTGCAAAATCTTTAGCGGTTGATGTATTATTCTCTTCATTTTTATATTTTTTTGGTGCAAAGTCTTTTAATTGTTTATTTTCAGCACCTGTTGGATTAACAAAATGTGTATCTTTCATACCTATTGATTTTGCTTTTTTGTTCATTGCATCTGTAAAATCTGAAAGGTTTCCAGATACTTCTTGACCTAATATAAGCGCTGCGGCATTACTTGAATTTGAAACAGTGATTTGGAGTAACTCTTTAATCGTGTAAGTCTCTCCAGGATAAAGCTTGGTATTACTTAATTCAGGCAAGGTAGACATGCTGTAATGTTTGTCTGTGATTTTAACTTTATCATCTAAAGATAAATCCCCACGATTAACGGCTTCGAGTGTTAAATACATGGTCATCAATTTGCTCATCGAAGCAGGATACCAATCTTTATCAGCGTTATATTGGTAAAGAATTTGACCGGTTTGGGCAATATTTACTGCACCTTCAGGTTGATAATTATCAGTAACATTATAACCATATTGATTTGCCGCCTGTGTAGGTGTGACTGTTTCAGCGTTGGCAAAAGGTGTTATAATTGAACCGACGAAGAGTACAGTTACAATTGCCAGAATTAACTTTCTCATAATTACATTCCCTCTTAATATGTTCTGTTTTATTGCAATAGAGGTATTTTAGCATATTGTATGTAGTTTATAAAATATTAAACAGAAGAATATTTTTTATAACTAATTTATTGAAAATTATTGTGTAAAACATGATAAAATAAATTGAAATTAATTTAATTTAATACTTTAAAATTAATCTGCTCAAAATTAATGTAAGTAAGAGGTAATTTAAAATATTTTTAGAAGAGGTAATTTAGATATGAATCAAGAGAATCCATTATTCTACTTATTTAAAAAATTATCATGGCCTGTTGGACTGATTATCATAGCTGTTTTAATTTCTTCATTAGGTAGTATTACAGGACTAGTAGTTCCTTTTTTTACAGGTAAGCTCGTAGATAAATTTTCTTTTGAAAATATTAATTGGATGTTTATCATAGCATTTATTTCTATATTTATTATGAATGCGTTGCTTAGCGGTATAGGACTGTATTTATTGAGTAAAATTGGTGAGAAAATCATTTATGCAATTCGATCCGTTTTATGGAAACACATCATTCACTTAAAAATGCCATTTTTTGATAAAAATGAAAGTGGACAATTGATGAGTCGTTTGACAGACGATACAAAAGTAATCAATGAATTTATTTCACAAAAATTGCCCAACTTATTGCCTTCAGTATTGACTATTATCGGCTCTTTAATAATGTTATTTGTGATGGATTGGCAAATGACTTTGCTGACTTTTATCACGATACCTATATTTGTATTAATTATGATTCCATTAGGTAAAATCATGCAAAATATTTCTAAAAAAACACAGGCAGAGATTGCGAATTTCAGTGGCTTACTAGGTCGTGTATTAACAGAAATGCGCTTAGTTAAAGTTTCACGTACTGAAAAAATTGAGTTAAATAATGCGCATAAGAATTTACAAGAAATATACTTTTTAGGACTAAAGCAAGCTAAGATTACAGCTATTATACAACCTATATCTGGTGTAATTATGCTTTTAACGATTGCAGTTATCTTAGGTTTTGGTGCAATTCGAATTTCTACTGGAGCAATCACAGCAGGAACCTTAATTGCAATGATTTTTTATGTTATTCAACTTACGCAACCTATCATTAATTTATCAACTTTGGTTACAGATTATAAAAAGGCTGTAGGGGCAAGTAGTCGTATATATGAAATCATGGAAGAACCTACTGAAGTTTTTGAAATAGAACAAGCAAAACCAATGATTGATGGTAATTTAACATTTGAAAATGTACATTTTAAATACGGTAATAAACCAATTCTTACAAATGTGAGTTTTGATATACCATCTGGTAGTATTACTGCTTTTGTAGGACCTTCTGGTTCAGGTAAGAGCACAATTTTCAATATTATTGAACGAATGTATGACATAGAACAAGGTGATATCACTTATGGCGACCAATCGATTTATGATATAGATCTAGGTCATTGGCGTGAGAAAATAGGTTATGTCATGCAATCTAATTCAATGATGAATGGCTCAATCAGAGACAACATTTTATATGGCATTAATCGTGAAGTCTCAAACGAAGAATTAATTTACTATGCAAAATTAGCAAATTGTCACGAATTTATTATAGCGTTTGAAGATGGATATGACACAATTGTTGGCGAGCGAGGTTTGAAATTGTCAGGTGGCCAACGTCAACGTATAGATATTGCCAGAAGTTTTGTTAAAAATCCAGATATCTTATTATTGGATGAGGCAACCGCTAACTTAGACAGCGAAAGTGAGCGAAAGATTCAAGATGCTTTAGAAGAATTGATGGAAAACAGAACAACAATCGTGATTGCCCACAGACTATCTACAATTAAAAAAGCTGAACAAATTATTTTTATTGATAACGGTAGTGTGACAGGCATAGGCACTCATCAGGATTTGATTGGTAATCATGAAAAATATCAACAATTTGTTCATACACAAAATTTAACGAAGTAATATTGAAAACACGTATGATTGGATGCTGGATAAATATATTTTTTGACTATAAACGAACCATAAAATTTTTATTTTATATAATGTACATACATGGTATAATTATTGTGAATTCATAAGTGACAATCATTTGGGGAATGATAGATTTTTATCAAGAATGAAATTAAATAAATGGATTACAAAATTTAAGATGAGTATATTCGCTGCTATATAATTAAAATTGATAATTAACTTAATGAGCGAGAGCAGATATACTCATCTTAATAATTCTTATACATAATCGAGTGTTGCTTTTAAATATTCAAGTAGTTATTTATTCAATAAGAAATGGTGGGTGTATGATGTTTTTACTTATTAATATTATTGGGTTAATTGTGTTTTTAGGTATTGCTGTACTTTTTTCCAGAAAGAAATCAGATATCCAGTGGAAATCTATTGGCATTTTAGTCGTAATTAACTTATTCTTAGCATGGTTCTTTATGTATTTCCCTTGGGGGAAATTAGCGGTTCAATTATTGGCAAATGGTATATCATGGGTTATTGATTCTGCACATGTAGGTACGGGATTTGCTTTTGCCAGTTGGACAAATACAGAAATGATGGATATGGCTGTGAGTGCGCTATTTCCAATTCTATTAGTGGTACCACTTTTTGATATTTTGATGTATTTTAATATTTTACCCAAAGTTATAGGTGGTATTGGTTGGGCTTTAGCTAAAATTACACGTCAGCCAAAATTCGAATCTTTCTTTGGTATAGAAATGATGTTTTTAGGTAATACAGAAGCATTAGCAGTTTCAAATGAACAATTGAAACGCATGAAAGAAACACGTGTGTTAACAGTGGCAATGATGTCCATGAGTTCGATATCTGGTGCAATTGTTGGCGCGTATGTATCGATGATACCAGGTGACTTAGTGCTAACTGCTATTCCATTAAATATCATTAATGCAATTATAGTTTCTTCTATTTTAAATCCTGTTTCTGTGGAAGAAAAAGAAGATATTATTTATAGTATCCGTAATGAAGAAATTGAAAAACAGCCGTTTTTCTCATTTTTAGGAGATTCAGTATTAAATGCAGGCAAATTGATTTTAATCATCATTGCTTTTGTTATCAGTTTTGTTGCACTTTCTGATTTAATTGACCGTTTTATTAATTTAATCACAGGTATTATCGGTGGTTGGGCTGGTATAAAAGGAAGCTTTGGCCTAGATCAAATTCTCGGTACTTTTATGTATCCATTTGCTTTATTACTAGGATTACCGTTTGATGAGGCATGGATAGTGGCACAACAAATGGCGAAAAAAATTGTGACAAACGAATTTGTGGTGATGGGTCAAATTAAAGATGTTATTGATTCATACTCACCACACAGACGTGCAGTTATTGCAACATTTTTAGTATCGTTTGCGAACTTCTCAACAATAGGGATGATTATTGGAACATTGAAAGGCATTGTAGATAAGAAAACATCTGATTTTGTTTCGCAATATGTTCCAATGATGTTGCTTGCAGGAATTTTAGTATCGTTAATGACAGCTGGATTTGTTGGTTTGTTTGCTTGGTAATGATGGGTTGTAAGTGAATGACTCACTTATAGATGATATATGTCGAAATAATTGTCTAGGTCTATCAATCATGTAAGAAAATTAAATACAGTGAATTTATAATCGATCGTCTTGAAGTAAAAGTTGTATTAATTACTTAGTTGATATCAATAGACGGTAAAAAAAGGAGCGTGAGAAATCAATTGATTATTGATGTCAATAACGCTCCTTTTTTATATTAATGCTTGTTCGTATATGTATTATGATGATTTTAAAATAAAAAATAAAGCCAAGTAATTGACGTGAGGAGACACATGCAATATTACTTGGCTTATACGGGAAATGAATTAATTGTATATTAATAGTAAGGACTAGGTACTAAAAATATACTCGAGCAAAAATTGTTTTGTATGTTACTATAAACAACACAAAGGAGATGGCTTCTTATTGGCAATCAATAAGAAGATAAATTTTATTATAGCAAAGGAAAGTGTATAAGTAAACCGAAAATTCAGAATTTTTGAACTTTTAAAAGTGTAATAAAAAGAAATGTTATAATATCAAGGTTTTACAAGTAAGTGATTCAGAATTTTTTTCAAATATTGTTGTGGTATGTTCGATAGTTTGCTAATATTCAATTGATTGAAGTTAATATGAGGGGGTCATGTGGGTGAATAAAACAGTACGAGATTTGTTATTCGTTATAATTGGGTCATTTATATTTTCAGCAGGCGTTAATACTTTTATCATATCTGCTGATTTAGGCGAGGGAGGCGTGACCGGTATAGCTATCGTACTTTATTATGCCTTTCACATATCTCCTGGTGTAACAAACTTTGTATTTAATGCAGTACTTATCGCTATAGGTTACAAGTTTCTAAGTAAGAGAAGTATGTATTTAACGATAATAGCGACAATATTAATCTCACTATTTTTAGAATTAACAGTGAGTTGGAAAATTGAGACAGGTAATATTTTAGTTAATGCAGTATTTGGTGGCATGTCTGTAGGTCTAGGTATTGGTATTATCGTACTTGCTGGAGGGACAACTGCAGGAACAACGATTTTAGCTAGAATTGCTAATAAATATTTAGATGTTAGTACACCTTATGCACTGTTGTTCTTTGATTTAATTGTTGTTGCAATTTCATTAACAGTAATTCCTGTTCCGAGTGCGTTGGTTACAGTAATCTCACTTTATATCGGTACAAAAGTAATGGATTATGTCATAGAAGGTTTAAATACGAAAAAAGCAATGACGATTATTTCTAGTAAACCAGATGAAATAGCTAAAGTGATTGATGAACAGGTAGGACGTGGGTTGACAATTTTAAATGGGAGAGGCTATTTCTCTAAACAAGAAAAAGACATATTGTATGTTGTTATTACTAAAACGCAAGTTAGTAAAGCGAAACGTTTAATCAAACGCATTGATAACGAAGCATTCTTAGTGATTCATGATGTTCGTGATGTTTATGGTAATGGTTTCTTAATTGATGAACATTAAAAATGAAAAAATGCTAATTAAAACCTTGGTGTATGGATTAGATCCTACATCAAGGTTTTAATTTGAGTATCGCTACAATAATCCGATAACTAAGAATTTTCTTATATTGCTAAAAAACTGTATGGCAATTTAAAATATATTCATAAACCATACATTTTGCTTGCTATCATAAAACATTTATTAGTCATCATATCTAAAAAATGATATAATATCATCTGTGATAATGATTATCATTTAAAGGACAAATTAGAATAAAAATGACATAGATATAGATTGTTTTTGGTACATTTTGTATTAGGAAGAAGGGAAATTATGACTCGATTAGAAGGAGAACAAGTTACGATAGGTTATGGGGATAATGTTATTGTAGATAATTTAGATGTTCATATTCCGACTGGTAAAATCACATCTATTATAGGACCCAATGGTTGTGGAAAGTCTACATTACTAAAAGCATTGTCACGTCTTTTACCGATTAAAGATGGCGAAATTAAATTAGATGGTGAAAATCTGCATACACAATCAACAAAAGAAGTTGCCAAAAAAATTGCGATTTTACCACAATCTCCAGAAGTGGCCGATGGACTTACGGTTGGAGAGCTTGTTTCATATGGTCGCTTTCCACATCAAAAAGGATTTGGGAGACTTTCTGCGGAAGATAAAAAGGAAATTGATTGGGCCATGAATGTAACAGGTACTTATGAATTCCGATTACGTTCTATCAACGATTTGAGTGGTGGTCAACGTCAAAGAGTATGGATTGCGATGGCATTGGCTCAAAGAACGGATATTATTTTCTTGGATGAGCCTACAACATATTTAGATATTTCACATCAATTAGAAATTTTAGAATTAATTACCCAATTAAATCAAGAACAAGGTTGTACTATTATTATGGTGTTGCATGATATTAATCAAGCAGTTCGATTCTCAGATCATCTGATTACGATGAAACAAGGAGACATTGTTGCTGCTGGAGGTACAGAAGATGTTTTAACCAAAGAAAACTTAGAAAAAGTATTCAATATAGATGTAGAGATTAGTACAGACCCTAGAACAGGGAAACCTATGCTAGTTACCTATGATTTATGTAGAAAAAGCTATTCAGAAATTTAGGTGTAATCATGGCTACGCAAAAAAAGGGAAAATTAAGCTTCACAACAACATTAATAATTAGTTTGGTTCTATTAGTCATTGCTTTGACGGTATCAATATTGATTGGAGATGCTAAAATTCACATTTCTACAATATTTGATGCGATATTTAATTATGATAATAAGAATCAACAACATAATATTATTAGTGAAATACGTATACCAAGAGATATAGGAGCAATGCTTGTAGGTGTAGCATTAGCGACTTCAGGTGCAGTCATTCAAGGCGTTACTAAAAATGGTTTAGCAGATCCGAGTTTAATCGGATTAAATTCAGGCGCTTCATTTATGTTAGCGCTAACTTTTGCATTTTATCCAACAGCACCATTTATAGTGCTTATGATTGCAGGATTTATTGGAGCAATCATGGGTGGATTTATTGTATTGATGATTGGTAGGTCAAGAAGTGATGGCTTTAATCCGATGAGAATTATACTGGCCGGAGCTGCCGTAAGTGCTTTGCTAACAGCCTTAAGTCAAGGTGTAGCGTTATTGTTTAGATTAAATCAAAGTTTAACGTTTTGGAGCGCTGGTGGAGTTTCTGGTACGACTTGGAGGCAGCTTGTTTGGGCAGCACCATTTATTATTATTGCATTAGTTATCATTATTGCGATGAGTAAACATCTAACTATTTTAAATTTAGGTGAAACTTTAGCAATTGGATTGGGACAAAATGTTGCTTTAACACGTGCAATTGCTTTGATTATATCTATGGTTATGGCAGGTATTGCCGTAGCAATGGTGGGTCAAATAGCATTTGTAGGACTAATGGTTCCACATATTGTACGTTATTTAGTTGGTACAGACTACGCTCGTGTTCTGCCATTAACTGCTGTTATTGGCGGGTTATTGCTACTCGTTGCTGATACGGTAGCGCGCATGTTAGGTGAAGCTCCAGTAGGTGCAATCATTTCATTTATTGGCGTACCTTACTTCTTGTATTTGGTTAAACGAGGAGGACGCTTTTCATGATAGACCCAAAATTAAGATATAAACAGTTCATTACCATGATTATTCTTATAATATTGGTGGTATTTGCATGTGCTTGGAGTATGACTTCAGGTGAATATAAGATGTCTATAGGTACTTTTTTTAAAACGCTTATAGGTCAAGGTGAATATACCGACACACTCATACTTATGGAATTTAGATTTCCGAGAATGGTTATTACTATTTTAGCTGGTGCTGCTTTAGCAATGAGCGGAGCTATCATACAAAGTGTAACTAAAAACCCTTTAGCGGAACCTGGTATTTTAGGTATAAATGCAGGAAGTGGGTTTGCTATAGCACTATTTATTGTAGTTGGTCAAGTGAATGCAGATAATTTTGTATATGTATTACCAATTATAAGTATGATCGGTGGTATACTGACTGCGCTAGTTATTTTTTCATTTAGTTATAATAAAGGAGAAGGTATCACACCAGCAAGTATGGTGTTAGTAGGCGTGGGTATGGCTACTGCTTTAAGTGGTGGGTCCTTGACGTTAATGTCAACATTTGACGAAGATCAATCAGAGTTTATTGCTTCATGGCTTGCGGGTAATATTTGGGGCGATGAATGGGCGTTTGTAATTGCCTTTTTACCTTGGGTCATTGTACTGATACCGTTTTTATTATTAAAAGCGAATGTTTTAAATGTATTAAATACTCATCAACATATTGCTCAAGGTGTAGGTGTGAAAATTGGTAGAGAACGAATTGTATTATTGTTAATAGCAGTAGTTCTGTCGTCAGCTGCAGTATCCGTGGCAGGAGCTATTGGTTTTATAGGTTTGTTAGGTCCACATATTGCTAAATCAATTGTTGGTCCGAGACATCAAATGTTTCTACCAATTTCCATATTTATTGGTGCCTTTTTACTTGTGTTGGCAGACACTGTCGGACAAGTGATATTACAGCCTTCTGGTATGCCAGCTGGTATTGTTGTATCAATCATAGGCGCACCTTATTTTTTATATTTAATGTATAAAACAAAATCAGTTTAAATATGAAAATAGAAATCATTAAATGTTTGTGTGTAATAAATAAGTATGCAATAAAATTTCGTTATAACTAGATAGTCATTTAAGAAAAACTTTACAGATGGGCGGGTTTTAGAATCAATTTTGAAAAAGATTGATTGAGAACCCGCTCTTTTTTTAAATAAACCCTTTGAGTTGTTAGCGTTTACATTTGTGTGTAGGGTATACTATAAGTGAATAGTGAAAACAGGAGGTCCTCAATATGAAAAAGCTCATTAAAGATAAAACACAATTTTTACCAGATATGTTAGATGGTCTTTCGATTTCAAATAAAAATGTCGAAGTAATTGCTGATACGGTGGTTGTACGTAAACATAAAAAAGAAAAAGGCGTAGCTATTGTATCTGGTGGTGGCAGTGGTCATGAGCCAGCACATGCAGGTTACGTAGCGCAAGGTATGTTAGATGCTGCAGTGTGTGGTGAGGTATTTACATCTCCAACGCCAGATAAAATTTTAAGTGCGATTAAAGCTGTGGACAATGGAGATGGTGTACTGCTTGTTGTTAAAAACTATGCAGGTGATGTCATGAATTTTGAAATGGCACAAGAAATGGCAGAAATGGAAGATATCCAAGTAGAAACCGTTGTGGTCAAAGACGATGTTGCTGTTAGTGATGAAGCACAACGTAGAGGCGTTGCTGGTACAGTATTTGTGCATAAAATAGCTGGATATTTAGCAGAAAACGGAGCCTCACTATCGCAAATTAAAGAAAAATTAAATGAATTATTACCAACTATCAAATCAATAGGTATGGCTTTAACGCCACCATTGGTTCCAACAACAGGTCAATATGGCTTTGATATAGATGATGAATCTATGGAGATTGGTATCGGCATACATGGTGAAAAAGGTCTCTCACGCCAAAAAGTTGAAAGTGTAGATTTAGTCGTTGAACGATTGATTGCCGAACTATTGAAAGAGATAGATGATGAACGACTTATTGTGATGATAAACGGTATGGGAGCTACACCTTTATCTGAACTAAATATTGCAACAAAATACGTGGCACAACAACTCGAAGATAAACAAAAAGACGTAAAATTATGGTTAGTTGGAGACTATATGACTTCATTAGATATGGAAGGTTTATCAATAACATTTTTACCATATACGGAACAAGTTTATGAAGCATTGATTGCACCGACAAGTAGCCCGTACTTTAATGCTTAAATAAAAAATATAGGTTAGGAAGTGAAGCGGAATGAATGTGTCAGAGTTAAAAGAGAGATTGCTTAATTTAGTTGATGTCTTTGAAGAGAAAGAATCATTATTAACAGAATTAGATAGAGCAATTGGTGACGGTGATCATGGCGTAAATATGTTAAGAGGGTTTAAAGCTTTACCCGACCAGCTAGATGATAGCTCTGTGTCTGCATTATTAAAATCTACTGGTATGACTTTAATGTCTAATATTGGTGGTGCTTCTGGTCCACTTTATGGATTTAGTTTTGTGAAAATGTCTCAAGTTGTTGGTGATGAAATTGATAAAGAGAATTTAAAAACAATGCTTAACACATTTTCGGAGGCAGTTGCGCAACGTGGGAAAGTAGAGTTAAATGAAAAGACAATGTATGACGTTATTGAACGTACCAACAAAGCGATAAATAATGGTGAAACTTTATCATTTGAAGATTTACAATCTTTGGCAGAAGCAACTAAGGATATAGAAGCAACGAAAGGTAGAGCAGCCTATTTTAAAGAAGCGTCAAAAGGGCATGTGGACCCGGGTGCACAAAGCAGTGTATATATTTTAAACGCATTAATAGGAGCTGATTAATATGACACAAATTATTATTGTAAGCCATAGTAAAGAGATAGCAGATGGTACAAAAGCTTTGGTAAATCAAATGGTAGGAGAGAATATTAAGATTACTGCACAAGGTGGTGTGCATGGTGAAATTGGCACATCATATGATGATATCCAAACAATGGTGAATCAAATAGATGACGACGCATTATGTTTTTATGACATAGGTTCTGCTGAAATGAATACAGATTTAGCGATTGAGATGTATGAGGGAGAGCATCGTTTAGAAAAAATAGATGCCCCGATTGTTGAAGGTACTTTTACTGCAGCAGTAAATCTTTCTGTAGGAAAGACTATAGATGAAGTGTTAGATGAGTTGAATACGAAATTTGGCTAAGTCAACGTATTAATCAATGATCTCTTTCAAGTAGTTATAATGATATATATAGCGTATGTCGTTCTAACTGCTTCAATTAACTTGACAAAAATATTCTTTTTTATATGAATATATAATTAAGATATGGTAAAATGAGACTTAACTGTTAAAGAAATCTGGATATCTAGGAGGACATTGCAATGAAAGAATTGATACAAAAGCATGTCTTAAACGGCGAATTTGAATCAGTATACCGTCTTATGTCCCAGACAGATTTTATGGAATTTGAAGAAGCTTATATCTCAAGCGCTCATGAAGTGGAAAGTATCATGTTTTATACGTGTATTTTAGATATGATGAAAACTGAAGAAACAGCAGAAATGCATGACTTAGCTTTTCTACTACTCGTTTATCCATTAAGTGAACTACAAGGTGCTTTAGATTCTGCATATTATCATGCAGAGTCATCCATAAAACTTACTGACGGCAAAGAAGTAAAAAGCTTATTACAGATGTTGTTATTACATGCAGTTCCTGAACCAGTCATTTCTGATAAAAAAGCATTAGAGATTTCTCGTCAAATACTTAAACTAGATCCAACAAATAGCGTTGCGCGTAATGTACTAAAAGAAACAGCAAAACGTTTAGATAATGTTGTCGTTGATTTCAATGAACTTAATCGTTTTAAAAATGCACATTAACTTGAGTAAGTGACAGTTAAATCATAGAATAGTGTTTAATTCTGATGTGAAAACAATTGTATATGAAAATGACTTTTTGAGGCTGAGACAAATTGATTGTCTCAGCCTTTTTCATGAGCATAGTTCAGATATTTATTTTAAATCAGTAAAGTTTCTGCTCCGTTTTCTTTGTTTTATTGTTATAACATTAATGAAAATAAGACTTAAATTTATTTTTTATATTTGTTTGGTATAGTGGATGATGATGCAATGAAAATTTTTTCAAAAAATTTTTCATTATAATTTTTGAATTATTATGAAATTTAGAAATGTATAAATTTGCAAAAAGTTATTGGAATTTATTCATATTTATAGTGTATCTTGGAATTGACGATTTATTTTTAAAAGATAAAATGAATGATTAAAAAGAAATATATTGCTTAACTATTATGTTTAATTTTAATGAATTGTACAAATCTTAATTTTCTCATGTTGCAAATTACAGTCAGTACGTTATAATTACAAAATGTGTTAACTATGAGGAGGTTATTTATCACATGGGGTTGAATAAAGAAGCTATAAAAATTGGTTTCGCTTACGTCGGTATCGTAGTAGGTGCTGGCTTTTCAACAGGACAGGAAGTTATGCAATTCTTCTCGCCATATGGCTTATGGTCATATATTGGTGTTTTACTTTCTGGGCTAATTTTAGGATTTATTGGTAGACAAGTTGCGAAAATTGGTACTGCGTTTGACGCACAAAACCATGAATCAACTTTGGACTACTTATTTGGAAATGCGTTCAGTAAAATCGTAGATTACTTACTAATCTTTTTCTTATTTGGTATTTCAGTTACTATGATTGCTGGAGCAGGATCAACATTTCAAGAAAGTTTCGGTGTACCAACGTGGTTAGGTGCATTGATAATGGTAATTGCAATATATATCACACTATTGATGGACTTTAATAAAATCGTACGAGCTTTAGGTATTGTTACGCCATTCTTAATTATATTAGTAGTTATTATTGCTGCTTACTATCTTTTCAATGGTAGTATTTCATTAGGTAAAGTTAACGAAACTGTACCAAGTGACAGCTTATGGTTAGGTATACTTAAAGGTATTAACTATGGTGGTCTTGCATTTGCGGTAGGATTCAGTACTATTGTCGCTATAGGCGGCGATGCTTCAAGACGTCGTGTTTCAGGCGCTGGTGCGCTATTTGGTGGTATTATTTATACCGTGTTATTAGCGTTAATTAACTTTGCATTACAGTCTGAATTTCCAAAAATCAAAGATGCAGATATTCCGATGTTAACATTAGCAAATGCAATTAATCCTTGGATAGCACTAGTGTTATCAGTAATTATGTTAGCAGTAATGTATAATACAATTCTTGGTTTAATGTATTCATTTGCAGCGAGATTTACAGAACCGTATAGTAAAAAATATCATATCTTTATCATAGTTATGGTACTTGTGGCTTATGGTTTAAGCTTTGTAGGTTTCGCAGGTTTAATCAACTATTTATATCCAATAATGGGATATGTTGGTCTTATTGTTGTTATTGGAGTACTTATTAAGTATTACAGTAGAAAACGACAAAACAAGAAATTTATTGCTTAACTTTTAAAAGTGAAAAATTGTAAATTGATATATGATATAACTCAGCTTGCTAACGTATGCAAGCTGAGTTTTCTAGTTTATTATCCTTGTAATACTATTGTGAATTTATTTATTATGGTACAATGCTTCCGAAAGGAAAGGTAATCTATGAAGAAAAAACATAAATGGACCCTTATCACAACGTTTATCATAGTCACGGTTGTAGTAGTTATGGCAGTACTTTTAAAACTACAGTATGATAGACAAAACTCGAGTAGAGTAAACGAAAAAGTTCAAATTAATAATAAAAATGTGAATGCTTTTACAAATATCACATATGGAAAAGGGGCACCCAATAGTCGACTTGATATATTAACGCCAAATGAATTAGATCAAGATAACAAACTTCCAGTCATTTTTTGGATGCATGGCGGAGGATTTATTGCGGGAGATAAACAATATAAAAACCCATTATTATCTAAAATTGCTGAACAAGGATATATTGTGGTGAATATTAATTATGCACTTGCACCAGATTTTAAATATCCTACCCAGTTACAACAGATTGATCAAGCGGTAAGTTTTATTAAGAGAAATAAACATGAGTTACCAATTGATTTCAATCAAGTTATTTTTGGCGGTGATTCCGCAGGTGCGCAGTTATCAAGCCAATATACAGCAATACAAACGAATAAATCTTTAAGAGAGGATATGAACTTTAAGCAACAATTTGAAGCAGATCAGCTTAAAGCAGCTATCTTTTTTGGTGGCTTTTATGACATGAAGACAGTTAGAGCGACAGAATTCCCAAGAATTCAGCTCTTTATGGAAAGCTATACTGGAAAACGAGATTGGGAACAACAATTTAAGTATATAAGTGAGATGTCTACCATCAATCAAGTTACAGAAGATTATCCGCCAACATTTTTATCAGTGGGCGATGCCGACCCATTTTATAGTCAGAATATTGAATTCTATAAAAAATTAAAGTCAACAGACGTACCGGTGGATACATTATTTTATGACGGTTCTCATAAATTGAGACATCAGTATCAATTTCATATGGAATTGCCAGAATCACAGCAAAATATGAAAGACGTCTTAAGGTTTTTAAGCAGAAATACAACTTCTTCAGGCGTTGAAACGGAATATCAATCTGAAGAAGCGAATCCAAATGGAGTTGAATTAAACCCATATTAGATATCGATGATGTAACTATGTTTGATTTAAATAACATCAATGTTTTAAGGAAATTAAAAAACACTTTCGTTGAATGCAAATGAGATGTATTCATACGGAAGTGTTTTTTTAATAATAATGTATAGACTCGATTTAACTTAGTCGTTCTTTTGACTAAACGATTGAAATTGAAATAGAAGGATATACAGAACATATGGAAGTGATAATATAAAGGTGTAAGCAAGCTAGGTTTGGTTGGTATCATATACACTTCAATAATGGTTTAATTGTTAAAATATAGATGAAGACGAAGTTGTCATTTGGATATTTATCCAAAAACGATTAAACTGCAAATAAGGAACTATTTACTAATTTATTACATTAAAATCATTAAATTAGTAATTTTGCCATGATATATTTATTATAATATCGATGATCAATAAACAATTTATCTTTAAGTTCTCCTTCGACTTGATAGTTTGCACTTTTAAATAAATCAACAGCGGTCGTATTTTCGGGAACTACTTCAACTTCAATACGGTGAATGTCATGGTTTAAGCACCAAGCTTCTATGGAATTAATTAATGATTGTCCTAATCCTTTTTCACGATAATGCCTTATAACTCCCATAGAAAAGTGTGCTTCATGTCGTGTACGTTCGAAACTTTCGGTAGTGACAATTGCAAATCCTACGAGTTCGCCATTGTTTTCTGCAATATAAATTGCATTAGAAGGAGAAGTTATATAATGTTCTAAGGTTGCAATAGCATCCGTATTAGAGGGCGCATACTCACCAGGATTGTATATCAAATAATCAGATTCATCATAGATTGTACTTAATAGTTTTATAAAAGGTTCTATATCGTTGATACCAATTTCTCGAATTTGATGAACCATATATGTCCACTCCTCATTTCTAATTTTTAAAACTCAGTTATAGTATAACTTAACATCATTAACATGAATTTACTAGGGAATATTTAAAACAAGAAAAATATATGATAAAGGATGTCGTATAATGAAACCAAATATATTGCTTGCGGGTGTTACAGGTTATATAGGAAAATATCTAATTGAATCCATTAAAGATGAAGGAATCTTATATACATTGTCTAAGTATCCAAAAGAAAAAGAATATCAAGAAATTATTTGGCTTGAAAAAGATATTTATAACTATAATGATGTTTTAATTGCTATGGACGGTATAGATATTGCAATATTTTATTTAGATCCAACCAAGCATTCTGCTAAGCTGACGCATGCAACTGCTAGAGATATCAATTTGATAGCTGCAGATAATTTTGGGAGAGCTGCTGCCAAACAAGGTGTGAGTAAGATAATATATATTAGTGGTAGTCGCTTCGATGTTGAAACGAAGCAGCGTTTATCAGCATACGGTACTGAAGTAGAAGAAACGACGGCAGAAGTCGCCCGCCCTCACGTAGCAGTTGAGTTACAGACTTCAAAATATGATGATGTCAGAAGTGCGTTAAGTATACAACTACCGATGAATTGGACATTAAGCCAAATGGTAACATATTATTTTAAGTGGCTAGATGAAACGAAAGGAACATTGTTGCATACAGCAAAACAAGGGGATAATTTCATTGTGTACATGAAAAACAAACGCAAACCTATACTAGTACTGCGCAAAGAGAATACTGAAAAAGATATCATTACGTTGTATCTTGTGAGTGGTAGAATTGTAAAACCTAATTTAAAAAAGCAAGGGAAATTAGAATTTCGCAAATTAAAAGACACACAACAAGTCATCGTTCATTTGTTTGATTATATTCCTAAATTAACTTGGCCTGTTTATTACTTAATGCAATCACCTTTCCAAGATTTAATGATGCGAGGATTTGAAATTGATTGCCGCATTAAACATTACCAAGGTCGAATTAACTCCGGGGAAAATATAAAATATACAAAATAATTGAGGTGAGCTTATGGAAATTTTATTAGTGGAAGATGATATGACTTTATTTAAGGAACTTAGTGAAGAGTTGGAACAGTGGGACTTTAATGTTAATGGTATCGATGATTTTAATCTTGTAATAGAGAAGTTTAAAGCGGTTGATCCGGCAATAGTTATTATGGATGTTAAGCTACCCAAATATGATGGGTTTTACTGGACGAGAAAGATTCGCGAAATATCAAACACACCAATTTTATTTTTATCTTCAAGAGATAATCCAATGGATCAGGTAATGAGCATGGAATTAGGCGCAGATGACTATGTTCAAAAACCATTTAATACAAACATTTTAATTGCTAAACTACAAGCGATTTATAGACGCGTTTATCAATTTAGTATAGATGAGAAAAGAGTCATAACTTGGCAACAAGCGACACTCGACCTTACTAAGGATAGTATTAATAAAGACGATCAAGTCATATATTTATCTAAAACAGAAATGATTATTTTAGAGATGTTAGTGAAAAAACAAGATACGATTGTTACTAGAGATACATTAATAACTGCACTTTGGGATGATGAAGCATTTGTCAGCGATAATACATTAACAGTCAATGTGAATCGGTTAAGAAAAAAGCTTGCAGATATTAATATGAAAGATGCAATTGAAACGAAAATCGGTAAGGGATATATGGCTCATGGATAGTATGAAATGGGTATGGTTATTCCTGCGTTCACGTAAAAACTGGATATTTTGGTTGCTTGTTTTACAATTCATCTTTTTAGGTATTGCTTTTTTAGATTATGATTTAAATGTAAATAGTGTTTTATATATAATTATTTTAAATATAGGGTTAAGCTGTATTTTCTTATTATTTACATATTTAAAAGAAGTTAAGTTTTATAAGCACTTAGATGATAATATAGAACCCGAAGCGTTAAAGCATAAATCATTGGCCGATACTCCGTTCCAAGAAGAAATGTTAGCATATTTATATCATCAAATTACGACACAAAAAAGTTTAGTGACTAAGCAAAAACAACAAATCAAATCTACGGAAGCTGCGTTAACAGATTTTGTGCATGATATTAAGACGCCTGTCACTGCTTTAAAATTATTAATTGAAAAAGAAAGCGATGATAATAGAAGACGTGCACTCTTATTTGAATGGACACGTATCAATGACATGCTAGATAAACATCTATTTCTGACTCGATTAGAGTCGCAAAATAAAGATATGTATTATGAAAATGTTTACTTAAAACGTTTAGTTATAGACGAAATACAAATCACTAGATATATTAGCCAAGCGAAAGGTATAGATTTTGAACTTGAATTTGATGACAATTATAAAGTATATACAGATACGAAATGGTGTCGCATGATGATAAGACAAATTCTTTCCAATGCTGTTAAATACAGTGAAAACAGCACGATTCATGTAAGCGGCAAACTACTCGAAAACCATGTGACGTTGGAAATTAAGGATGAAGGTAGAGGAATCAGCAAAAAAGATTTGCCGAGAATTTTTGATAAAGGTTTTACTTCAACGGAAAATCGTAATGAAACGACATCTTCTGGAATTGGCTTATATTTGGTGAAAAATGTAAAAGAGAAATTAGGGATAACTGTTCATATCAATTCTGAAGTTAATAATGGAACGAAAGTGCAATTTGTTTTTCCAAACCAAAATGAAATAGTTAGCATGTTATCTGATTATTGATATTGCTCATGTACATTGTATAAAAAACTCTATAACCATTAAAAAAGCGACGTTTGACGCATAAATGATGCGATGAACGATAAGAAGGCAATTTCTAATTTTATGGAGAAATTGTCTTTTTTTATTATCAACCTTTGATGCAATTAAAATAAAACATATCTACATTTAACTTTATTTAGGATGAAATAGAGCGCAGAATAAAATTTTGATAGTATCTACAAATTCAAAAAATCAACTTTCTTTTGAACTAATTGTATCTAATTTAAGTTTGATATATAGAAAAATAATTGTTGCTTAAAAATAGTAATTATGCAAATATTGCTATTGTGTGTTTTGATATATGAATTTATAGATTTTAAAATCATTTTTGAAAAATTATAAATTTCGCAGATCAATATACACAAAATTATTAATTTAACGAAAATGTAATGTTAAGAATTTGTAAATTTAATTGTAGGATTGTTAAAATTGTGCTATTTTCAAATAAGGACAAATCAACATTTGTGAGATTTTTTAAACCTAGTAAGCAAAAACTCATTTACATAATTTTAATAAAATTAAAACAGTAATGGGTCTATTGTAAATCTTGCCAATCTTAATTTGTCTAGAAAAGAATGTAATTTTTTAAATTTATTGAAGGTGATTATATTGGTCACTGTAAATGGAGGATTTTTTGAATGTTTAACAAGAAAAAAGATAAGTTCATGGTGAAACTTGAAGAAATGGTTTTCAACTTAGACCGTGCAGCAATTGAATTTGGTAAAATGGATTTTAATACACACTTAGACCTTAAAGCATACTCAGATAATATTAAAACTTACGAATCACATGGTGACGAGCTCATGCATCAAGTGATTTCGGATTTGAACCAAACATTCATTACACCTATTGAACGTGAGGATATCCTCTCTTTATGTAACGCTATTGATGATGTTTTAGATGCAATAGAAGAAACATCAGCAATGTTTGAAATGTACTCTATAGAATATACCGATGAATATATGGCTGAATTTGTTGATAATATCCAAAAAGCTATTGCTGAAATGAAATTAGCAGTAGGCTTACTTGTCGATAAAAAATTATCTCACATGCGCATTCATTCTATTAATATTAAAGAATTTGAAACTAACTGTGATGGTATATTACGTCAGTCAATTAAACATATTTTTAACAGTGAAACTGATCCTATCACGCTTATTAAAATCAAAGAGATTTATGAAAGTTTAGAAGAAATTGCCGATAAATGTCAAGCTGTAGCGAATAACTTTGAAACAATAATAATGAAAAATAGCTAAGGAGTCCTAACTTATGGAATATATTTTGATTATCACAGTAGCTATCGTTATTTTTTCTTTGATATTTGACTTTATCAATGGTTTCCATGATACAGCCAATGCCGTCGCTACTGCTGTTTCAACACGTGCATTAACTCCTAGAACTGCGATTATTTTGGCGTCAGTTATGAACTTTATTGGTGCGTTAACATTTACTGGAGTTGCAAGTACGATAACAAAAGATATTGTAGACCCATTTAAATTAGAAAATGGTCTAGTTGTGGTTTTAGCTGCTATTATGGCAGCAATTATTTGGAATTTAGTAACTTGGTTTTTTGGAATACCTAGTTCTTCTTCACATGCATTAATTGGATCAATTGCTGGTGCAGCAATTGCTTCTCAAGGTACATTTGCTGTACTACATTATCAAGGCTTTACAAAAATAATCATAGTATTACTTTTATCACCAGTTATTGCGTTTTGTGTTGGTTTTATTATGTATTCAATTGTTAAAGTAGTTTTCAAAAATGCAAATCTAACGAAAACGAATCGTAACTTTAGATTTTTCCAAATTTTCACTGCTTCATTACAATCATTTTCACATGGTACAAATGATGCACAAAAATCTATGGGGATTATTACTTTAGCACTTATAGTTGCGAATATCCAAACAGGTACAAGCACTGAGCCTCAATTATGGGTTAAGATTGCCTGTGCTACTGCAATGGGGTTAGGTACAGCTGTTGGTGGTTGGAAAATTATCAAAACAGTTGGTGGAAATATAATGAAAATACGTCCAGCTAATGGTGCAGCAGCGGATTTATCTTCTGCTTTAACTATTTTTGTTGCGTCATCACTACATTTCCCACTTTCAACGACACATGTTGTGTCTTCATCTATATTAGGTGTGGGTTCTTCTAACCGCATTAAAGGTGTGAAATGGAATACAGCACAACGTATGATTGTGACTTGGGTAATTACATTGCCTATTTCAGCATTATTAGCTGCTTTAATATATTTTGTAATTAATATTGTTTTATAAATATTAACAAAAATGAGTAATAAATAGCTGAATGACTTTAAAATAAATACAAGATAAAGATTCTATGACATAAATACTAGAAAAACAGCACTCGGATGATTCAATTCATCTGAGTGCTTCTTTGTTTTATTCCATAATTCGTATTGTTGGTTCGTATTCTTGGGAACGGAGCTTCAACCTATAGTCTTCAGCTTGTCCTGTTCCTTCAAGCATCTCGTCAAAATATAATGTACACATATATAATTTTATATTGAAATACTTAAAAAAAGCACTTACGTATATTTAATAAACACTACTATACTAAATTATCAAGATGCTATATCGTATCATCCTAAAATATTTTATACTACCAACATAATAGGGACTTTATTGGTAGTAGGTAGTGTTTTTGTGTGTGCATTTCTGTGCGCTGCCTTTGCTTGTAGTGTTCGACTAATGCTATGTAGTTGTCATAAATGATTGTCGAGATTAAAATATATATAAATAAAGTAAGTAAACAAAATAAAGCGTCAATTTCTATAAAAACCTTATAGAAATTGACGCTTATTTATTAATGTTAGAGGTTTAAGATGCTTCCTCTTTTTAATGAATGTAATTATAGCTAGAAGCAGTAGATGCTGGAATTGTACGATAATCTACTGTACCTGGAGGTGTATTATAATTCATTTCTGATATTAAAATACTGCCATCAGGATTTACTTGCTCAACATATGCAACGTGACCAATTGGACCTTCGTAATTTTGCATGATAGAACCAGCAGTTGGCGTGTTGTTTACTGTGTAGCCGTCTGCTGCAGCATTGTTAGCCCAGTGATCAGCATTCCACCAATATGTACTAATTGGTTGTCCAGTTTCTGCTCTACGGTTAAATACATGCCATGTACATTGACCCCAATCATATAAATTAGCGTCACTAGCAGAATTATTACCAGTAGAAGGCGATTGTGTAGCAGTGTTACCAGAACCACCTGAACCACCAACACTTGATCCATTTGGAATCTTAAGTGATTGACCAGGTTGGATTAAATAACCATTTAGATTGTTCGCTGACATTAATGCATCAACTGAAACACCATAATTGTTAGCAATGATATTTAATGATTCACCAGATTTAACTGTATGTGAAGAACCACCTGATGTTTGTGAAGAAGCGTTTGAACTTGAGCTTTGACCACTTCCACCAATTTCGATAACTTGTCCCGGAAATACCATGTTGTTATCGAGGTTATTGTTTTGTTTAATCTCATCTACTGAAACACCATATTGTTCTGAGATTGTCCATAGTGACTCACCTGATTGTACTGTATGCTGTGTTGATGCTTCAGCTTCATGGTTAGCAATAAATGCTGCTGCACCTGAAGCAGCAGTGACTGCAAATGCAAACTTTTTCAAAAGAACTCCTCCTCACACCTATATAAATAACTCATTTTAAATTAAATATATCTGTTTGATTTTCTTTAATTGAATTCATGTTACATACTAACAAAAATTAGGTGACTTGTGTCTATTGTTATAGAGATGTAACATTATTAACATTTTAGAACATTGAGATATAAACCTAATAAATACTTTTGTTATGGACTTTAAACGAAATTTTGGTTTTGAAATTCATTTAAAAATTTATGACTTTGTAACATTAGAAAACGTGTGGAATTCAATTAACGTTAACATCTTTTTGGAATTGATAGTTAAAATGTTTGATTTTAGGTGGAATAGTGAAAATGAAAGTAATGTATTTTATATAAACAAAACTTTAACAACATTTAAGCACATTAATCAGATATGTTGAGGAATACATTCTAATTAATGTGTAAGATGTTATAACATCTAAGGAGTGAAATGATTGGCTGAATCAACACAACAAATTAATCAAAAACAATCTAAATCAAAGCAGGATAAATCCAATTCTCATGCGTATGGTAAAGTATGGTTATTCTTTATTTATTATTGGATTATTTTTGGCATTGGTTGCTATTTTGGGCAGTTTTTACCCATGGAATGGAGAAAACCACTCTCTATCGTCTTGCTAGTTTTAGTTTTATTTACAGTTTTAACGAATCGTGCACGTAAATATGGATTGGTAATTTCACATATATATGCAATTATTGTCGGCTTATTGTCCTATGCTACATTTACAGCTTATTTGCAAAATTTAGGACCAGAAGTGTTTTATAAGAATGTGTTACTAGCAATAGGTGCTTTTATCGCATTTGGTTTAATTGGCTATTTCATTGTCGATAACGCTTCAGGAATGGGTAAATACTTATTTGTAACATTAGTGGCTCTGATTGTTGCTGGAATTATTGGTATGTTTGTGCATAATCCAATTTTCCATACAATCATTACAGTAGTAGGCTTACTATTATTCTTATTATATACAATATATGATTTTAATCGTATGAAACGTGGTCAGTATTCTCCACGAGAAATGGGATTCAACCTATTTATCAATTTATTACACATTATTAAATATGTACTAAGACTTGCGAATAAATTTAAAAAGTAAATATTAGATTTAAAATTAAAAAATATGAGTTATAAATTCTAATAGAAGCGAGAGCCGTAACTGGATTTTTACAGAAATTCAGTTACGGTTTTTTAGATTATTATTTTGCTTTTAATTTTTATTTGTCTAGTATCTTAAAATGATCATTACACAATATTCAGCTAATATAAGATTGACATGCAACGATGACTTTAATTTATGATTACATAATAATGTTATATAACAACTTATTTTATCAATAATAAAATATAAAAAAGTTAGAATTAAGGACGATGAATGAAAAAATATGTTGACAAATTAAATTATTATATTCAAAATTATGTAATGGTAAAACATGTACTTTGAAACTAAAACAGTGAATGTTCTATTTTCAAAAGATGAAAATATAAAAGAAATAATCAATTTTATAAAAATGATTTTATATGTATGGTGTATAACAGAATATGAGAGAGGTTGGAATATGGAAGTACAGTGTTTAAATATTATTTCTAATAATTTTTATCCTACTAAACGTGTAACAGATGGCATACTAGTATTACTGCCAATAAAAGGAGTATTAGAAATTCAACAATTTACAGCTAATATAAAAGTTGAAACGGAATTGTTAATCGTAAACCATACAGAAATTTTTAGCATTAAACGCAATGAAGCAACCATTTTATTATATATAGCGAGTGATTGGTTTTTAGAACGAGGTTATCCTTTTTTTGATTATCAATACGCCTCTAAGTTGATTCAGTCTACAGCACAATTAACTAAATCCTTAATTGAGCTGACGAAACACTATTTGAACGATACTTTAAGTTATGATATTTATGAAAATTACATGGTCAAAATTGTTGAAATTATTGCTAATGAAGCTAAAGTAGATTCGGATTATTTATCCCAACAAACTGATCACGCATACTTTGGTATTACTGGAGAAATACTTGATTATGTAAATCGTAATTTGAAGCAACCATTAACATTAAAGTCAATTGCTGACCATATATTTATTTCACAATCAAATATATCTAGTCAATTTTATAGTAAGCTAGATATGAATTTTAAAACTTATGTGGATACATTAAAATTGGCGGCATCTATGAAAGAGCTATTGGATAGTCAACATACCATTGGAGAAATATCTGATTTATACGGTTTTAGTAGTGCAGCACTTTATAGTAAAAAATTCAAACAATATTACGGTTACACACCTAATCAATATCGTAAACTCTCAAAATACAATAAGTATTTATATTTTCCTTATGAAACATTGAATGACACATTTAAAGATCAAGTAAAGGCTCAACTTACTGCAAAATTAGAAGATAGTTATGTACAAAACAATGAAATTAGTATTTGTACTGATCATTTTTTGGATAATCGTAATTCATCCATGATTATTCAAATTTACACAATAGCAGAGTTATACCAATTGTATACTGATTCTAAAATGAGTTATTTGTTTGAAAATGAGGAACAGATTTATATTTATTGCAATATCAACGTAAAAGATATTCAACAATACATTTCTGAACAAAAAACATATAAAGCTTTTGACTTTATCATATCAAACAATGCTAATTTGGTACTTCAAATCTACGAAAGTCAAGATGTTGAAATATATTTGAATCAGATTTGCAAACCCTACGCGGCTTATTTGCAAACTAGCACAAAGTTAAACAAAGATTTACTAAAAAAGATAAGCTATTGTTTTGATTTAAGTACAATGTCAATAAAAGAAATATACCGTAACATTATCAAAATTAAACAATTTAGAGAGAATGTAAAATTTGGTATTGATATTACTCGTTTATTTAATGAACCAGATGCTTTTAAAATGATGGAAGTACAATTAAAGAGAATTGGTTTTGATTACTATTTTGTAGATAATCAAAAGTTATCAGTGCCATGTTTTAATGAATCACATGAAATGCTGTTGACGAAAGAAATTTTTAAATTTAATTATATAAGGAAAATCATGGCAGAAATGTGTTTGGAGGATAGGTATTATTTTTTATTAAATGTAAGAAATAATTTTTTATTGCATGACGAGTCAATGAATATTATTGAAAGTCCGCCATTGTTAGTCGGTGTGTTTAAAAGAATATTAAAGCATTTTTCGGGTATAGGTGTAGATTTGATACAGCAAATGAACGGTAATGAGGCGTTATACTTATATGATAAAAGTGGTTTCCGTACATTGGTAGGAACTATGTTTCATCGTTTAATAGAAAAAACACGTTATAAAGTTTATGAACATGATTTTTATACTATTATTGATCAAGAGGATAAAATTAGCGTTTATATCAGTGATTGGCAAATTATGGAAAATGAAGTTTCAAAGCACTATACAACAAAAATGTCGGTTAATATCAATTTCAAAGATTTGAAGTTAAGAAAAAAATATTTGATTTTTAAAGAGACATATAATAATGCGCATGGAAATATCAATTGTGTGATACCTTGCAATTTGCGCGAAAAATATCCGTGGTCTGATATATTTATAGAAAAAATTGAATCATATAATCAGCCACGCATAAATGTTTTCGAACATTCATTTAACGACAAATCTTTAAGCGTAGCAATCGATCATAATACTGTACACATTATTGATATTTATAAATAAATGTTTAAACCTAAATTATATAATTAATTTAACATGTTTTGTGATATTCAATTTACTGCTGTTCGTAATAATGACAAAGCTATAAAAATAAATGATAAAGACAGAGTTACTTTTTTTAGAGATAATGAAATTGTATTGCTTACTAGCATTTGGAGGTGTAGCAACAATGAATGATGAAAAAAAGGCGCAGTTATTAAAAATTTATAAAAAATATAATAAAGTAATGTCTTATATAGAAAGTAAATATAAACTAACAATGAATGACATTGCTATTTTGGAAATAATACAACAAAATTGTCAACAGCAAAACATGCTGATGCAGCCATTTTTAAAAATTGCGACGACTGAACTCGATTTGAGTCGAACAAAAGTGTTGGCATCAATTCGACGATTAATTAACCAAGATCGTGTAAGCAAATTACGTTCGACAAAAGATGAGAGAAAAGTTTATTTATCGATGACTGAAGAGAATGATAGGAAGTATCACACATTGTTAGATGAAATTGAAACACAGGTAGACTAAAATATTAAAAATTCATGTTTACATAATGACAATAAAGCTTTAATCAGTTACAAATATTAAATAGTATAATGATACTTCGTGACGAAAGTAGGACAGAAATTTAATTTTATTAAATAGATTTCGTCGTCTCCTCTAATAAGGATTACCTGAGCTTTAGCTCATGCATAAGAACCACTAACCCAACAAGTTGGGAAGTGGCAATAAGGATTACCTGAGCTTTAGCTCATGCATAAGAACCACTAACCCAACAAGTTGGGAAGTGGTTCTTTATATGTTTTAAAATCACTTTTAATATGTATTTAAGTACTCAAAGAAGCGGTTTTCATATCTTAAAATTACCGATGTATAATGTTAAAAGGGGCTAATTCATTCTATATGGATGATACTCTATGTGACAAACGATCAATGTTTGATACAAACTAATAAGTTGCCAAAGGGTATAGATATTTCGAGAGACGTAATAAAAAATACAAGCAAAGTAGTAGGTTAGTCTATGTGATATAATAAAAATATTGTATAATATGATGTACTGACATACGCATTTAATTAGAAAGTGAGATGACATTATGGGACGTAAGTGGAATAATATTAAAGAGAAAAAGGCCCAAAAAGATAAGAATACGAGTAGAATTTATGCTAAATTTGGTAAAGAAATTTACGTAGCGGCTAAATCTGGTGAACCCGATCCAGTATCAAACCAAGCATTAAGATTAACTTTAGAAAGAGCAAAAACATATTCTGTACCAAACCATATTATAGATAGAGCTATTGAAAAAGCTAAAGGTGGCGGCGAAGAAAATTATGATGAGTTGCGATATGAAGGGTTTGGCCCGAATGGCTCTATGATAATCGTAGATGCGCTTACTGATAATGTAAATAGAACTGCATCTGATGTTCGTGCTGCATTTGGTAAAAATGGAGGTAATATGGGAGTTTCTGGATCTGTTGCTTATATGTTTGAACACACTGCAGTATTTGGTGTTGAAGACAAGTCAGCGGATGATGTCTTGGAAAGCTTAATGGAACAAGAGATAGATGTTAAAGATGTCATTGATGAAGATGGTTTAACCATTGTATATGCTGAGCCTGATCAATTTGCCCAAGTGCAAGATGCATTACGTGCATCAGGTGTTGAAACATTTAAAGTAGCGGAATTTGAAATGTTACCACAGTCAGATATTGAGTTATCAGCAGAAGATCAGGAAACCTTTGAACAATTAATTGATGCATTAGAAGAATTAGAAGATGTTCAGAATGTATTCCATAACGTGGATTTGAAATAGCATGAATAAAAATCAAGAAGTACAAAAATGGATTGACCAATTACAATTATATCCGCATCCAGAAGGTGGCTATTATAAAGAGACTATCAAAGCGGTACCGACTAGCTCAAATCAAAGATCGGCTTATTCGAGCATATACTTTCTTTTAACGCACGATAATATATCACATTTTCATCGAATAGATGCTGATGAAATCTGGTATTATCATGCAGGAGATTCTTTGACTGTTCACATGATATACCCTGATGGCAATTATCAAAAAGTAACAGTTGGCCCCAACATCGAAAGCGGTGATGTATTGCAACATGTTGTTCCAAAGGGCACAATTTTTGCATCGTCTATTGAAGGCTGTGCTGGTTATGCGCTTGTTGGTTGCATGTGTCATCCAGCATTTGAATTTAAACATTTTGAGTTATTGAGTAAAGAGTGGCTAAACGAAACATATCCAGCCTTAAAACACATTAATGATCGTTACGCTTTATCAATAATCGACATTAATAGTTAAATATAAAGGAAAACTCGTATTACTTTCTCGTTAAAACAGTTGTGAAAGTAATACGAGTTTTTTAAATATTATTTTGATGTACCAAAAACTTCATTAGCAATTTCAACAATATAAGCTAACTTTTTCCACTGTTCTTCTTCAGTTAATTTATTGCCTTCTTCAGTAGAAGCAAAACCACATTGTGGACTTAGACAAATTTGTTCTAAATCTATATAGTTTTGTGCTTCTTTTATACGTTTTAAAATAGTGGCTTTATCTTCTAATTCACCATTTTTTGATGTGAATAATCCCAACACTGCAAATGAACGATCTTCTGGGAAAAATCTTAAAGGTTCGAAATCACCTGAGCGATTATCATCATATTCTAAGAAGAAACCATCTAATTGCTCTTTAAATAGATATGGAGCGATTGGTTCATAACCACCAGAAATAGCCCACGTAGATTGATAATTTCCACGACAAATATGTGTTGTGATCAATAAATCTTCTGGTAAACCACTGATTGCTTCATTGATAACTTTATAAGCGAGTTGACGTGCAACTTCTTTTTCAGATTCACTTCTATCACGCCCACGTGTATTTTGTGTTCCTGATGTTAAATTTGCCCAATACACATCATCTAGTTGTATATAACGTGCACCGAGATCATAGAATTTTAGTAAACTATCATGATAAGCTTTTGCTACATCATGCGCAAAATCATTGATATCAGGATAAATGTCTTCGTTTAAAATATTAGGATGGAACAATTGATTTGGACTTGGAATAGAAACTTTTGCCGTTGCACGGCCATTTACCTTTTCATATAAAAATTTAAAGTGTTCAAAATGGGGATGATTTGGGTTAAATGTAACTTTATCAACCACCTTGACGTTGTGATTTCTAGTTTCTACACCTTCAAATGTTAAACCACGCTCTGATGTGTAACCTTCAACACCATCTAGGTTTTCTAAGAAATCAAAATGCCACCAACTTCTGCGGAATTCACCATCAGTAATACTATGTAAGCCAATTTCTAGTTGTTTATCTATGATGCGTTCAATTTCCTCATCTTCTATATTTTTTAATGTTTGAGCATCAATAACGTTATTTTGATAATCTTTACGTGCATCTTTTAAACGTTGTGGACGTAGTAAACTTCCTACGTGATCTGCTCTAAATGGTCTTTGTGACGTTGACATATGGCTATCTCCCTTTTTAAAGAATTTTCTGAAAAATATATTAAAAATTTAACAAACTTCTCAACAATTGTCAATTTCGCTTTTACACTATGAAATATAGTACAATAAACATAATTATCTACTCGCTATTAATTAAAAATTTAAATGTAACAAACATAAGATGACATGTAAGGTTCAGTTTTATATAATAATGACAAGGAGTTGGTGGCAGTGAAAGTAAAATATATTGATAAACGTCACTGGCGTCGCATCATTGACCGAGAATATACGGAAGTCAAAGTGAATAATAACAAATTTAAAGGTATTATTGGGTTAGTAACGATGAAAAAGGTACGTGAACCTCTAGAAGTATCGGTCGTAGGACAAAATATTGTTGTGGCTGATGATAACTATCAGTGGTTACAAATATTACCTGAAAAAAAACGTTATAGTATCACAGTGATGTTAGACGACAATGGCAATCCATTAGAATATTACTTTGACATAAATATTAAAAACGTTACGCAAAAAGGAAATGCACGTACGATTGATTTATGCTTGGACGTATTAGCATTACCTAATGGAGAATACGAACTTGTTGATGAAGACGATTTGTTACGCGCGTTAAACCAAGGCCAAATAACCAAGAAGCAATATCACGAAGCTTATATTATCGCGCATCAGTTAATGATTAAAATTGATACAGATTTTACAACTATGCAGAATAAAATTATGTATTGTTTCCATAAAATAAAACAAAAGTCGAAATCTCAAAAGCAATCCTCTTTTAATAAACATAAATTTAAAGGCAAAAAGCATAAAAACGTTGTGTACAATGAGGCTAAACATAAGCCAATAAAAAATTACAATAAGCATCATAATCATTCTAATCAAGATAATAGCAAATCACATCAAAGTAAGATAAAAGATTCTAATGCATCTCAATAATCTTGAAATTGTTATAAAAAATTCCCTATATTAGTCATGCGTTAACCATGTTATAGTAAACACTGCGAGAATTGAAAAGTATTAAATGTAATTCATTAGCGCAAAGTAATAAAAGTAAGGCCACCATAAATAAAGGTATTATAGTATTTGTAAAAAATAGGGGGATAATTATGAAGATTGACGATTATCGCTTGTTAACTACATTAGATGAGACGAAAACGCTCAGAAAAGCAGCGGAAATTTTATACATCTCTCAACCAGCAGTAACACAACGATTAAAAGCGATAGAAAATGCATTTGGCGTCGACATATTCATTCGTACAAAAAAACAATTAATAACGACGACTGAAGGTATGATGATTATTGAACATGCACGTGATATGTTGAATAGAGAGCGTCTATTTTTAGATAAGATGCAAGCACATATCGGTGAAGTAAATGGTACGATTTCTATTGGTTGTTCATCCTTAATAGGGCAAACGTTGTTGCCGGTAGTATTGAATTTATATACACGACAATTTCCAAATGTAGAAATCCAAGTTCAAGTAGGATCGAGTGAACAAATTAAAGCTAATCATAGAGATTACCATGTGATGATTATTCGTGGGAATAAAATGATGAATTTAAGCAACACGCATTTATTTAACGACGAACATTATTTTATACATCCTAAAAATCGTAATGATGAAGTAGAAAAGATGCCGTTTATCGAATTTCAGGCTGATCCTATATACATTAATCAAATTAAAGAATGGTATGGCAGCCAAATTGGTCAAGATTATCATGCGATGATTACGGTTGATCAAGTGGCGACATGTAAAGAAATGTTATTAAATGGCGTTGGCGTGACCATATTGCCGGAAATCATGATGAAACACTTAGATAGGGAACAATTTGCGTTTCAACGCGTAGATATAGACGATAAACCGCTGATTCGTTCTACTTATTTGAGCTATGATCCAAGCATGTTACAGTTGCCGCAAGTTGATTCATTTATTAATTTAATAATGGAATACGTGGAATAACAATTTTAGATAATTGAATATTTTGGTTCATTGATAAATATAACTTTATGAAAAGTTATATGAATTTAATAGGAATAGAGGACGCTAAATGTTTAGTGAATTGTTACATATAAAAAATTACAAATTATTTGTCGTTAATATGATGATGTTAGGTATGGGCATCGCCATTACTGTACCGTATCTGGTATTATTTGCTACAAATGATTTAGGTATGACTTCTACCCAATATGGGTTGCTACTAGCATTAGCTGCAATTAGTCAATTTACAATGAATACAATTGTAGCACGCTTTTCTGATACACATAGTATCAACAGAAAGACAATTATTATTACTGCACTTTTTATGGGGGCAGTCAGCTTTTCAATTTATTTTTACATTCATGAAATCTGGGTTTTTATAGTAATGTATGCCATTTTCCAAGGTTGTTTTGCCCCAGCCATGCCTCAGATGTATGCGTCAGCAAGAGAATCAATCAATACTTCTACATCAAAGGACAGAGCGAAATTTGCTAACGCTGTATTACGTTCAATGTTTTCATTTGGTTTCTTGTTCGGTCCACTTATTGGTGCATTGTTACTTAGTTTTAAAGGATATGCGGGTTTATTTGGCGGAACGATAACAATCATATTATTCACACTATTATTACAAGTTTTTTTCTTTAAAGATATTCAAACAAAGCGTCCAGTAGCAGATAGTACACATGTTGAAGCGGCGGCACCTAATATGTTGCGTGACAAGGTCTTATTTATACCCTTTTTGGCTTTTATTTTATTACATATAGGACAATGGATGTACACGTTGAATATGCCATTGTATGTGACGAACTTTTTGAAAGAACCAGAAAGTCGAGTAGGTGTGCTAGCTAGTATTTGTGCAGGACTTGAAGTACCTTTCATGGTCATATTAGGTATTATATCTGCTAAATTATCGACACGTACGCTATTGATACTTGGGGGATTATTCGGAGGATTATTTTATTTTAGTATTGGCGTATTTAATAGTTTGATCATGATGATAATAGGACAGGTGTTTCTAGCTATTTTTCTAGCTATTTTACTTGGATTAGGGATTAGTTATTTCCAAGATATTTTACCTGATTTTCCTGGTTATGCATCTACATTATTTGCGAATGCCATGGTTATCGGACAATTATGTGGTAATCTTCTCGGTGGTATAATGAGTCACTGGGTTGGCTTAGGTAATGTGTTCTTTGTTTCTGCAGGATCAATATTTTTAGGCATGATTTTAATATATTTTACAAAAGAACAAAAATTCACAGAAGAAAGTATGGAGTAGATAGAAATGACATTGATTTTATGGTTATGCATTATAGCATCATTTATTTTAGCGTTTATTGGTTTAATAAAGCCAATCATACCGTCAGTACTTGTATTATGGATTGGTTTCTTAATTTATCAATTCGGCTTTGACAACCATCATCTGTCTTGGATATTTTATGTATCGATGGCATTGTTCACAATATTTATCATTATAGCAGATTTCATTATGAATAAATATTTTGTCAGTAAGTTCGGTGGATCAAAATTAAGTGAGTATGCAGCGTTGATTGGTGTTATTGTAGGCTGTTTTGTCTTTCCACCATTTGGAATAATTATTATTCCATTTATAGCTGTGTTAGTAGTTGAATTTATACAAGAGCCGCATTTTTCTAAAGCTTTAAAGGCAAGTTTTGGTTCAGTAGTAGCATTTTTAGCAAGTTCCATCGCTCAAGCGATAATAATGATTATTATGGTTGTTTGGTTTTTCATAGATGCATTATTAATCAATTAATCTATGTGATGAAAGATATTACAAACGGTGTACAATCATGGTGAGCGCACTTATAGCATAAATAAAGTGAAATTTAAGCAATCTTCTTGTTTTCGTAATTACTACTTTAGTATAATCACTCACATGTGTTAAAAAGCGGAAAAGGAAGGGAGTCTTAAATGAAATATCCAATTGCTATATGGATGCTTGCAATCGGTGCTTTTGCAATCGGAATGACAGAGTTTGTAATTATGGGATTATTGCCAAACATTGCTAGAGATTTTGATGTCAGTGTAAGCCAAGCAGGGCAACTGATTACAGGTTATGCTTTAGGTGTAGCTATCGGTGGGCCTATCATTGTGATGTTAACAATTAAATGGAATAGAAAATATTTATTGTTGGCATTAATGGCGATATTTATTGTAGGAAATATTGCAGCCTCATTTAGCCCGAATTATGGCTTTATGATGACGAGTCGAATTATTACTTCATTAGCTCACGGTTCATTTTTTGGTATAGGTTCAATATTAGCAGCGAGTATGGTTAAGCCAGAAAAGCGTGCGAGTGCGATGGCATTAATGTTTATGGGCTTAAGCATGAGTAATATTTTAGGCGTGCCGTTTGGAACTTTAATCGGACAAAACTTTGGTTGGCCAATGACATTTATTATTATATCAGTCATCGGAGCTTTAGCATTAATAGGTATTATCATATTTGTACCGATGAAAAAAGAAACAGTTAAATCATCTGTATTAAATGAACTGAAAATTTTAAAAGAAAAGCGTTTATGGTTAACCTTAGCTGTTACATTATTCGGATTTAGTAGTGTATTTGCTTACTTTACTTATATATCAACAGTGCTCATTGATGTGTCACATGTACAAGAAAATTTAATCTCATATTTATTGATTATATTTGGTATTGGGGTCACATTAGGTAATGTTGTAGGTGGAAAGCTTGCAGATTGGAATTTAAATAAGGCATTAAAAATAATATTTAGTGTATTTATTTTATATTTCATTTTATTATACTTTGTGCAAATGAATGGATTATTAATGGTAGCAGGTATTTTCTTTTTCGGTCTCATCGGTTTCAGTATGAGTCCGTCGCTACAATATAAAAGTACGTTAATTTCACAAGATGCACCAACACTTGCGAGTACACTTAACCAATCAGCATTTAATTTAGGTAATGCTTTGGGTGCATTTATCGGAGGTGTCGTGGTAACAAATTTACCAGTTGCATCGTTAAGTTTAATTGCACCGATACTAACAGTGATTGGTCTTATTTTCTTATTTATTAATATTGCAATAGAAAAGAAAGAAAATATAACAACATAGGTGAAACATAAACTAAAAACACGTCAGCCACTTCTCGAATTTTAGAAGCTTGTGCTAACGTGTTTTTTAATAGTATTTATAATGAAGCATTGGTGTTTTTATTAGTAAAATGATGATCGATATATAATGCGATTGGAATGAATATAAATGAAATGATAATAAAAGTCCAATTGCTAATTAATAAATAAGGGCCTACAGTTAAAAACATCTGTGGAATGAAAAAGACATAAAATATTCCACATACAGATAAAAGTAAAACGAGATATGTTAATAACCAAGATAAGTGTGATGTATTAAAACAACGTATTTGTACAGTTTTAAATAACATCCAAATAAAGAAAAATATGATAGCAATACCTACGATTAAAGTAAGCGGGAAAGTATATAAATATAGTCGTTTTGCACCAATAAAAAATCCAGCAAACCCTTTGAGAAAACAAAAAATACCCACAAAAAGCATAATATGACGCATAATGTATTTGAAAATGTTTCTTATTGTTTCATTTGGTAAACGTCTAAGTTCTCTTTTGGCATGGGCTTTAGGATCGTGATCAAAGAATTCCATTGCTAATGTGCCATCCTTTTCAGCTTCTAATAACTGATTTAAAACACGGTTTAACATTTTTTCAGAATCATGTGGGTTGACACTCAAATCAGCTCTGACATAAGTCATGTAGTTTTCAAACGTATCTCTGTCTGTATTATTTAAGCGCAATGCTTTCACATTGTTTTCACGCATTAATTTATCAGTAGATTTCATTGGCATTTGGCATTCCTTCTTATATATAAAATATATTTATAATGCTAATTATGACGAAAATAGTATTATAAATCAATAACACTTTCAAAGGAGTAATAATGGAGTATTTAAAACAATCACATCAACAATATTTAAAAGAAATTGCGGAAATTCATGAACGACAACTTAACCAACAGTATGAGCATTATCAAAACACTACTATTTCTGTTGCATTACGTAAAGAAATGATTGAAAATGGATTAATAGCCAATACTGATGTTGTGATTACCGAAATACAAGACCAACAAATGATTGCTTTTATTTGGGCAAGATATCTAAAGCAATATCAAAAGGTTATTATTGAAATGATGTATGTTTCGGAAGACAATCGAAATCAAGGTATCGCGAAAGCATTAAAAAAAGAGGTTGAAATATGGGCATATAGTAGGGGTGCTTCAGAAATTGAAAGCACGGTAGTCAATCACAACCACGCAATGAAAGATTTAAATTTTAAACTTGGATACTATATAAGTACGGTGACTATGAATAAAAGATTAAGAATAAATAATGAAGATGAGTAAAAATAATGATAAAATTATATTATTATTATGAAATTAACAAAAGGAGTTCTTACATGAAGAAATGTTTAGCACTCATACTAGCATCCACTGTCTTATTGACTGCATGTGGGAAAAATGATGAAAAAGCAACGTTAGAGAAAGATATTGATAAATTAGAAAAACAAAATAAAGATTTGAAAAAACAAAAAGAAGACTTAGAAAAAGAGAAAGATAAACTGAAAGATAAGTCGAAGAATTTAGAAAAAGATGTTAATGCTGAAACATAGGCTTCTATACTAATTGCGTTACAAATGGATTTCATGCAATATTTCCCAGGAAATTATTGTACTATCGTTTTACAAATTGTTATAATGGGTATCATTAACGTAATGAATATAAAAAGTTTCTAAAAAATAGATTTGAAATTATGAGTCAGTTGCTTAGTATTACTTTATATTAAGTGTGACTTTATAATGAATCATTTATTATACGCAGTTTATTAATAATCATTTTTCATTAGGAGAAAGAGGGAATAACGATGCATGAAAAAGATTTTGTATTATTAGAAGGGCGTTCAATTACGCTTCCAGAATTAGGTAGAGAAATTGAAAGTATTACTGGTAGAGAAATCAAAGATTCGACTGGTGAAATTAAACGTGTTATTGCACATTTACCCAATTTTGAATCTGATACAGATACATTTGTAGCTACTTACAAATTAAATCATAAAAATGATTTCATAGATGCAACATTTACGGCGCCCAAAAGTGAACGTGGTCGGTTGAAAGAAGTAGCTGTAAACGTTGAATTGATTAGCTATATTTCAAGAGCATAAGCAATGTTTAATCCATGTGATAGCGCGGTATGAGAATAATCATAACGCGTTATTTTCTATAGAAATTTAATTTCCAGTTTAGAGGTGTAACAGTATGACAGTTTATATAGAAACTGAGCGTTTAAGGTTACGGGACTGGCAAGCAGAAGATTTACTTCCATTTCAGCAGATGAACGCGAATCACCAAGTCCGTAGATATTTTCCAAGTTTATTAAGTTTTCGACGTTCAGAACATGATATGAAAAAGATGAATGATATTATTATCAATCATGATATAGGCCTTTTTGCTGTTGAATTAAAAGAAACAAATGGATGGCTTGGTTTTATCGGATTGAACTATGTACCTAAAGCCAGCAAGTATACGTTTGATGAGCTACCATTCTATGAAATCGGTTGGCGTTTGATCCCCGAAGTGTGGGGGAATGGTTTCGCTACTGAAGGTGCAGAAGCGGTACTCGAATATGCAAAACAGCAGGGGATTAACGAAGTCTATGCATTTACTTCAGAAAATAATGAACCTTCACGTAAGGTTATGGAAAAAATAGGTATGAAGCTATATGATTTCTTTGAATATCCAGAATTAAGTAAGTATCATCCACTTAAAAGACATGTTAGATATTATAAAGATTTAACAAAACAAGCAAAATAAAATTGTAAATAAGTAATGGGGTATAAATCTTATTCTTATGAAAAAGACTAATCCAATTTTTAATATATGGATTAGTCTTTTTGTTTACTATGATTTTGTATCGTCCATGCCTGCCTGGGAATGTGATTCAAGCCATTAGTCTCTCATTCATATCATTTCCCTAGGCGTCAGCACGACTTAAAAGCGGTATGGTGACTGTGTTTTAAAGTGTTTTGCTTGATGTTAGTTTTTTAATAAGTTGGCTTAATTTTTGTAATGCAAATTCTATATCTTCAATGTTTATATAGGAATAAGAAAATCTTATATGATATTGTGCGTTTTTATCATAAATTTCGCCTGGATTAATTAAAATTTGGTTTTGGATCGCTAAATCGAACAGTTCTTTCATGTTTATTGGTACATTTAATTTGAACCAAATATAATAAGAACCTTTAGGTATGGACCAAGTACCTAAATCTTGAAAATGTTGATTTAAAGATGCTAAAAATTTATCACGTCTCTCTATAAGTGCTTGTTTTAAATAATTTACATGTTGTTCATGGTATAAGGGGTTATTTAGCCATTCAGTTGCGATAAATTGTGATAATGAACTGGCACCATAATCATTTTGCATTTTCAAATCCGCTAAGTGCATAACAACTGATGGTTTACCTATAATCCATCCTACCCTTAAACCAGGGCTTACCGTTTTAGATAAACTACTAATATATAGGATATTATCATTCTCTTCTAATGACTTTAAAGGTTGAGGACGATCTCCTTCGAACCACAAGTCGCCATAAACGTCATCTTCTACTATAGGGATTCCTGTTTGTTGGCATTGTTGAATTAATTTATATTTTTCTGTTTGCGTATATGCGTGTTGTGTAGGGTTATGTAAAGTCGGTATACAATAAAAAATGCTATTTTTATATAGTGTTTTAGCATTGAAAATAGTGTTAATTTGTTGTTTGATTTTAGATATTGTCAAAAACCTAAGATCTGCTCGAATGTTATGCCATGTATGCACAGAATTTATATATGAGGGCGTTTCTATAATTATCTTTGAATTTGGAATCAGTAAACCATCAGCGATGAGTTTTAATCCTTGCAATGCACCTGAAGTGACGCAAATGTTTGCTTCATCACATTCAATCCCCAATTTTTTAACATGATTTACAATTGCTTTTCTTAAATTTAAATTACCTAAGGGGTGTTCATAATTAGTTTTAAGCGCAGTAGTCGTTTGTTTTGAAAAAATATCTTGAAATTGCTTGTTTGGGATTAATTGTGGACTGAGTTCACCAGTACTTAAACGTAAGATATGCGCATCGAATTCTAATTCGTTAATTCGTTGTATAAAGTATTGATTATTTTTAGAAGCGCTATTTTTAATGTAGTCATGCCAATTCATATTTTGATTAATATAAGTATTCCAATTACTTTTTGAAACGTAAAACCCTTTACGTGCTTTGCTTTCTAAAATTCCATAACTTTGTAGTATTTCTAAGGACTGAATAACAGTTGAACGATTGACGCGATATTGAGCTGCCAAATTTCTCTGAGAAGGTAATTTCATACCTGCTTCTAAATCACCATTTTTAATCTTCGAAAGTATATCATCAATAATTGCTTTATATTTTGGCATGAACATGCTAAATCTCCTTTAAGTAATTGGTGGGTTTTTAAAATTATAACTGGTTGGTAAAAATCAATTAAATATATTGTATCATGATTATATATAGAAAAATGGTCGTAACTCATATTTGAATATTTAATGCTTATGGTTAGTGTATAGGATTCATTCATTTATTGACTGCACACGTATCATGCGTCAATAAATACATAATGATAAATAATTCTTATTTATTATGAATATTATATTTTTGCGTTAGTTAAGTTTGAGTGAAAACTGGTACGGTTTAATGATAATTTAGTTTTGAAGAAAGAGGAGATAATATGTTGCAACCAATGATTCATGGTTTGTTTTTAGCTTTGGGTTTAATCTTACCTTTAGGCGCACAAAATGTATTTGTATTTAACCAAGGAGCAAACCAAAAACAATTAATTAAGACTATACCAGTAATTATAGCTGCAGGGTTATGTGATACATTATTAATAGTATTAGCTGTATTAGGGGTGTCAGTCTTATTACTATCACTACCGATGTTACAAATCGTAATTTATTGTGTCGGCTTTATCTTTCTTAGTTACATGGCTTGGTCATTATGGCATGAAAAACCACAAACGCTTGAACGTTATCAATCAATGTCCGCGCGAAAGCAAATTGGATTTGCCATGTCAGTCTCATTATTAAATCCTCATGCAATTATGGATACTATTGGTGTTATAGGAACGAATGCAGCAATATATGAAGGCGTGGATAAAATGGTTTTTACGATGACGACAATTGCTGTTTCTTGGATCTGGTTTATATTTTTGGCAATTGCAGGTAAAGTCGTAGGTAATATTGATAAAAGAGGCAAATATATTTTAATATTAAATAAATTTTCAGCAATAATTATTGTGATTGTTGCATTAATAATATTAAAACAATTACTGGCAATACTAGTTTAAGCATAAGAAAAGCAGAGGTAGTGGCATTTGTAGTGCACACATATCTCTGCTTTTAAAATTTAGTCGTAACTTCTAATACCTAATGGTTCATAGTTATGAATCGCTTCGAACAGTGCTTCAGGATTGTTACATAGCGGTGCCAGCGATTGATATTTTTTATCGATAAAGCCTTCATGAATCATATGGTCAATCAATGTTTGCAAAGGCTCAAAAAAGCCGTTGATATTATAGATAGCGATTGGTTTTTCATGAATACCGATTTGCGACCAACTATACATTTCAAAGAATTCTTCTAAAGAACCAGCGCCTCCTGGAGCCATGACAAACGCATCTGCCAATTCTGCCATTTTGTTTTTTCTTTCATGCATAGAATCAACTAAAATGAGTTCGCTTAGTCTCGTACTAGTAATTTCTCGTTCATTTAACATATTTGGCATCACGCCAATAGCACTACCTCCGTGATCTAATACGCCATCTTGAATAGCTCCCATAATTCCAACAGAACCAGCACCAAATACTAATTCATAGTTATGTTTAGCCATATAAGTGCCTAATTGGTAAGCTTGTTTCATGTAAGATTCATCTTTACCTTTACTAGCACCGCAATAAACAGCAATTTTTTTCATACTTTATTCCTCCGTAAATAATGACACATCATTAATTATAGACAAAAATTTTTGTTCAAATATCGCAATGTCATCTGTTGTAAAAGAAGATGGGCCTTTAGTGCGCCCGCCACTTTTTCGAAATTGTGCACTCGCATGTCGTTGTTCTAACAAAGTGTTGATATTATTTTGATCAAATATAAATCCTTTATGGTGCATCACAACTTTAGCTTTGTTTAATAATAAACTTGCAAGTCCATAATCCTGTGTTATTACAATATCTTCTGATCGCGTGATTTTAACAATTTTATAGTCGACTGCATCCGGGCCATCATCAACATAAATGACATTGACGTGATCAGGTTGCATTTTTGAAGAAAAATGACTAAAGCTTCGGACAATGGTAACAAAGATGCTTGTCCCTTTTGTCAATTCAACAACAGAATTGGTAACAGGACAAGCATCTCCATCAATGATGACTTGAGTCATAATAATTATTTACCTTTTTCTTCATTGTTTTGCTTTACAATGCTTTTAGCAACATAATTTTTGTATTTTTTGAACTCCGCTAAACGGTCTTTTTTATTTTTTTCGCGAGCTTTGTCTTCTTCTTTATGACGTTTATCAATATTTTTTTGTAATTTTTTATTGAATTTATTTATTTCTTTGCGGTTTTCTTTTTCTAGCTTTTCGCCTTTTTGTTCTGTCTCTTTGTCTAATTTTCCTGGTGTCATGCCAACTTTTTCCATATGTTTATTAGATTTTTTCATAGATTGAATGCGTTGTTTTTCATTATCTTGACGTTTTTTTTCTTCTTCATTGTGGCGTTTATCAATATTTTTTTGTAATTTCTTCTTCATTTTGTCTGCTTCTTTACGATTCTCTTTTTCAAGTTTTTCGCCTTTTTTCTCAATGTAAGCAGGATCATGTTCTTTAGCAATACGTTTTAATTCACGTTTTTGATCCATATTATGTTTTTTATCAATAACATAATCTTTTGCATTTGCAGATTTATCTACTACTGTATCTTTAATTTGAACAGATTTGTTTGCTACGGTTTTTGAAGCTTTAGCAGTTGCATCACTAGCTTTTTTAACATCTGGATGATCTTTAATACGTTTACGTTCAACGATTAACGGTACTAAAAACACAGGCGCTACTGTGATGATTGTTTTAATTAATTGCTTTTTGTCCATACTCGTTGCCTCCAATAATTTTATACTATCTACTTATTACCCCATAATACATCATAATAAACGGTAAATACACGTACTTTCATGGAAATTATTTCTGCAATTTTAGACATGAAATTTAAGAAGAGGCTGGACAAATTACTTGTCTCAGCCTCTAACTGTTTTATTGTCCACTGATTCCTTGACCTATACCAAAACCAAAGTAAAGGATTGCAATAATAATGACTAATATAATTCTATAAATAGCAAATGGAATCAATTTTATTTTACTAATTAAGAATAAGAATGTTTTAATGGCAATTAAACCAACGATAAATGCTGTGATAAACCCTAGGAAGTAAAAACCGATGTGATTTAAATGAATATATTCAAAGTTTTTGACTAGAGATAAACCACTTGCTGCTAACATTACAGGAACTGCCATAATAAATGTGAAATCAGAAGCAGATTTATGGTTCATTTTCATGAGCACACCTGTAGAAATTGTAGAACCAGATCTACTGAAACCAGGCCACATAGCGATAGCTTGGGATAAACCAATTACAAAAGCTTGGAAATAATTAATTTGGTCTACAGTTTGTGGATTCGTAACTTTTTTACTGTATATATCTGCAATAATCATATATATTGCACCGATAAATAATCCAATCATGACTGTTGGGACACTAAATAAATATTTTTCAATAACATCATCAAACATTAAACCAAGTATACCTGCTGGAATCATACCAACGATAATATGTAGTAAGTTTAAGCGTTTAGGTTTTTGACCGATGCCATCGATAGGTTCAGATCTATATTTCCCTATATGTAACATTTCAAAATAACGTTCACGGAATACCCAGGCACCTGCGAATACAGAACCGAGTTGAATTACAATTTTAAAGGTAAACGCAGATTCTGAACCTAAAAATTGAGTTGATTTTAACCACATATCATCTACAAGAATCATATGTCCAGTAGAAGATACAGGTGCAAACTCAGTTAATCCTTCGACAATTCCTAGAATGATTCCTTTTATCAATTCAAGCAATATCATAATTAACCTACTTTCATAATATGGATTATAGTTTATTCATTTTCATTTTATAATAATAGCACATTAAAATTATAAAGTGCCATAGATAAATAAGATTTTGGACTAAAGACTGAGAGAAAAAGTACTTACTTCAGTTAAATGAGATAAAAGATAAATTATTGTAAATTTTATTCAGAAAGTCAAACTTCTTTTTGCAAATTTTTATTTATAATTTATTAATTATATAATTATAAAAAGTTTGTTTTTTACTTTTGAATTTAAAGCATTCAATCATTTGATTATAATTATGGCAAAAATATGAATTAAGTAAATAAAAATGTATTAATTTTTGAGCCAATTCATTTCATTTTAATACATTCCATTTATAATATGAACCAGGTGATATTTGTGAAAAGATTAACAAGTTTAGCGATGAAATATAAAATTTATCCGATATTAATGTTTGTAATCAGTACAATATTAGCGATTACTGTAGTCATTCAGAACATTGCTATTGCAGAAATTTTAAATGCAATGTTACGTCATACACATCAAGATTTGTTAATTTTACTACTAGTGACATTAATTGTTTTATTAGCAAGAGCGACATTTAACACAATAAATCAAATGATAGGTAATCGTATGTCTTCTCGCGTTAAATATGATTTACGACGTCAATTGATTTTAAATAAATCTTCAGAACCTATTGGTGTTCAAATTAATACATTGACTGAAAATATAGATGGTATAGCACCATTCTTTAATAGTTACTTTCCTCAAGTTTTTAAGTCTATGATGATACCACTATTTATCATTATTGCAATGTGTTTCATACATTTAAACACGGCTTTAATCATGATTGTTACAGCACCATTTATACCAATGTTTTATATCATTTTTGGGTTGAAAACACGTGATGAGTCAAAAGATAAAATGACTTATTTAAATCAATTTAGTCAACAATTTTTAAATAAAATAAAGGGTTTGATTACTCTCAAACTATTTAATAAAACAGAAGCTACAGAACAATCTTTATATGAAGAAAGTACAACATTTCGAAATTTAACAATGCGTATTTTAAGAAGTGCTTTTTTATCAGGTTTGATGTTAGAGTTTATCAGTATGCTTGGAATTGGCCTTGTTGCTTTAGAAGCGGGGTTAGGATTAATATTATTTAATAGTATAGATTTTAAAACTGCAGCCATAGCAATTATATTAGCACCGGAATTTTATAATGCTATTAAAGATTTAGGTCAATCTTTTCATACTGGAAAGCAAAGTGAAGGCTCAAGTGATGTTGTCTTCGATTTATTAGATCGACAAGAAGGTTATGTGAAACCACAAGTGCAAACGAATAGTTATCAAAAGCCATTAATACAGCTTGAGCATATATATTATAAATACAATGATGCACAGCAACATGCTTTGGAAGATATCAACATTAGTATTTATGAAGGGGAACATATTGCATTAATTGGAAAAAGTGGAGCTGGAAAATCTACTTTAGCTCAAGTTATAGCACAACATTTTAAACCGCAATATGGTTCTGTTATTTATAAACAACAGTTAAAAATTGGTTTTTTGAGTCAGCATCCCTATATTTTTAATGCGTCTATAAGAGATAATATGACTATGTTCCAAAAAATTGAAAAAGATAAAATTTTAGAAGCGCTTGACGATGTTAACTTAAAACATGTTGTCAATGCGTTAGAAAATGGTATTGATACTTGGATTGGTGAAGGTGGAGAGATGCTATCTGGAGGGCAGATGCGAAGAATTGAACTGTCACGGTTATTATTATTACAACCTGATGTACTGATATTCGATGAGCCTGCTACGGGATTAGATGTACAAACAGAGCATGTCATTCAATCTGTGATAAACAGAAAGTTTGAAAATACGACGATCATCACCATCGCACATAGAGAACATACAATAAAAAATGCAGATAGACGTATAAAAATTAATGAAGGTTCCGTTGAAGCTATACAAGTAATCGAGCAAAATGCGTATAAAGGTGGTGACTTTTGTTGAGACCACATATTCAATTTAAGGTAGATAAAGATTTGGTTTTATCTATTATTGTAGGTATATTGGGCAGTTTAACTGCATTAAGCATGTTTTTCTTGAGTGGTTATATGGTGACGCAAAGTGCATTAGGGGCACCATTGTTTGCATTAATGGTTTTAATTGTTTCTGTTAAAATGTTTGGGTTTATACGTGCTGTTGCAAGATATATTGAAAGATTACTGTCTCACAGAGCCACATTTACTATGTTGAGAAATGTGAGAGTACAATTCTTCAAACATATTATACCTGTCGTGCCAGATGTGTATAGAAAATTTAAATCAAGTGATTTACTTGGACGCATGGTTGGTAGCGTAGAAGCACTACAAAATATTTATTTAAGAGTTTATTATCCGCCAGTAGTCATTGGTTTAACGGCGATGATTGCAATGGTTGTGACGTTTTACTTTTCATTTGTTCATGCAATTATCATCTTTTTAAGTATGTTGATAACATTGGTTTTAATCCCTTGGTTAAGCGCGAAAAAAGCACAATTATTAAAAAGAGATGTTAATCGTGTACAAGAGCAATTTTTAAATCAATTTTACGATTATAAAGAAGGGTATCAAGAACTTGCAAGATTTGACCAAACAGCATATTATCAACATCGGGTGTTAAATCAATTGAATCAGTATGAACAAGCACAAGCAAAAGAGCAGCGATTCTTATCATTGTATGAATATAGTTTGAATCTGGTTTCAATGATTGCTTTATTTGCAACTTTATATTTAGGTGTTATACAAGTGCAAAATCAACAATTAGATGTTGTTTACTTAACAAGTATTGTTTTGATGATGTTAACATTATTCGAACAAGCAATCCCTATGAGTAATGTGGCTTATTATAAAGCCGAGACGGATGAAGCATTGAGCAATATTAATGAAGTTATTGCTCACCCAATGCAACAAGGCAATCAACCACTATCACTAGAAAGTGATGTGCATCAACCTTTCGTAGAAGTTAAAAATGTTGATTTTAAATATTGGAATCAATCGAATTACACTTTAAAAGAATTGAAATTACGGGTGCATGAAGGTGAACATGTAGCAATTATTGGACCTTCTGGCTCAGGTAAGAGTACCTTATTACAGTTAATAATGGGACTTTATCAAAGTGAAAATGGTGTGGTTTTAATAAATAATCAAGATATTACAACCCTTTTAGATTCAAATAAATACAGTTCGATTAATGCTCTGTTACAGTCACAACAGTTATTTGATGGTACAGTACGTGATAATTTATTTACTGATAAAGATGATGCAGTAATCAAAGAAGTTTTTGATACACTAGGTTTATCGCACATTGAATTAGATAGACACATCACACTTTCAGGTAATACACTGTCTGGCGGTGAGATTCAACGAATGGGTATTGCAAGATTATTATTGAAAGAAGCTCCGATTTGGGTGTTGGACGAGCCTACAACAGCGTTAGATATTTATCATACGAATCATGTGATGGATGAAATTCACAAGCAATCTCAAACACTAATCGTGGCAACACATGATTTACGATTACTACCAAAATTTGATAAAATCGTGGTTATGGTTGACGGTAAAATCATAGAACAAGGAGATTACCAATCGTTACTATCAAATAAAGGCTATTTATATCAAATGGTCACGTTAAATCAAGTGTGACTTTTTAACAAAAGACAGCAATATAAGTACTTGATTTGTAAATGGAAAATGTTAAAGATTTAAAGCGAAAACCTGAGCTGTAGCTCATGCATAAGCCCCACTAACCCAACAAATTGGGAAGTGGGGCTTTAAAATAAACTAGAGCCTAGGACAAATCAATAATGTCCTAGACTCTAGCTTTAAATCAATATATTTAATTAATCAATTTCATATTGTTTAACCTTAACATTTAGAATTTAGCATTATTTTGCTTTTTCTTCTGTAAAGGCATTAATTACTTTTGAAAGTAATCGATTTAGTTCTTTGTTTTCTTCTGCGCTAAGTGAAGATGCAACTGCCACATCTTGACATGCTGTGTCCAATTCAGGTCGAATTGCTTCACTTTTATCTGTTAAGTGGATAAACACTTCACGTTGATCTACTTCAGAACGTTCACGTTTAATTAAATCAACTTGCTCCATTCTTTTTAGTAATGGAGATACAGTACCTGTATCAAGTGCTAATTCAGTTACGACTTTTTTCACATTAACAGGTGAGTCAGCCCATAAGATTGTTAAAACTAAAAACTGTGGATATGTCAATTTGTATTTTTTAAAGACATTGTTAGAGTAGTAGCGATTTACTTGTCTTTGAGCATTATACAAACTGAAACATAATTGATCCTTTAAATTAAGTGGTTCAGACATAAAGTTCTCCTCCAGACATTCTATCCGTTTTGTTCTTTCTGTTATCGGATTTGAATCCGTCTATTGTTGTGTAACACTTCCTCAAGCATACTTTCACACTGTGCCATGCTAAAATAAAGTATGTATAAAGTTTAGAAGAAAGTCAACATTTTATCAAGTGAAAGGTTAATTATAAGAATAATTAAAGTTTTACGCAAACATTTTTATTTATGAAATGAGTGAGTATATGAAAAATATTAACAATCAAAAAACCCGAATTACGATTATCACAGGATTTTTAGGGAGTGGTAAAACAACTTTTCTTAGTAAATATATAAAATATTTACAAAAAAACAATGAAAACCCAAGTGTAATCGTAAACGAATACGGTAATTTAGATATAGATAGCTATGCTATTAGCGATGATATTGAGGTTGCGTCAATATTAAATGGTTGCGTATGCTGTGATTTGCAACTAGATTTAATAAAACAATTAAAACATTTTCTAAGCAAAAGTGCAATGCGCCATATAATAATTGAGGCGACAGGTTTAGCACATCCAATTGAAATTATTGCAGCATGCCAGGATCCTGAAATTATTGAACAAGTCGCTCAACCCACAGTAGTAGGCTTGGTGGATGGGCCTCGCTTCTTAAATCGTTTTCAATATACAAACCATACAATTCAATTGATGGAAGAACAATTATCTGTATGCCATGACATAGTGATGAACAAAATGGATCTCATTGATAATCATACACATGAGCTTGATGAAGCAATCCGCAAAATTAATCCAACAGCATCCAAATATTTTACTACATATGCAGATATGGATATGAATCAAATTGCTCTGGTTGAAAATGGAAACCAAATGAATATAAATAACCATGTACATCATCATGGGATAAATCGTCTACATTATCATTTTTCAGGACCTATTCATAGACAATTATTTTATCAATTTATTTTACGGTTGCCAGATAATGTTCTAAGATTAAAGGGATATGTAAAATTTAAAGATATGCCTAATGATATTTATGAATTTCAATATGCGTTTGGATTACCAGATTATCAAACGATTGATAAAGAAGTACCCTTAACGATTGTTATGATTGGTGAACAATTAGATATAAATCAACTACGAAATCAATTAGATATGCTACAATTTACCTAATTTAAATTAATGTAATGAAGAAGGGGTTTGATTCATTATGGAAAGAGTGAAAATTAACCAACATGTATCCTTTTCAAATGTAATACAAGGGTTTTGGAGAGCAAAAGATTGGGATTGGACACCACAACAATTAAATTACTATATTAATGAATTAGTCGAGCGTGGAATTACTACAATGGATCATGCAGATATATACGGTGATTATAGTTGTGAAGGGATTTTTGGAGAAGCGCTTAAATTATCACCTAATCTACGTGAGCATCTTGAAATCGTTTCTAAATGTGGCATTGTATTGCCATCAGAGCATTTGGCGACAGCAAATGGACATCGATACGATCACAGTAAAAAACATATCAGAGAAACTGTGGAACGTTCGCTTAAACAATTACAAGTAGAACAGTTAGATTCATTATTGATTCATAGACCATCTCCGTTGATGGATCCTCACGAAATCACTGAAGCTGTTAAATCTTTAGTTAAAGAAGGGAAAATCAAATCGTTCGGTGTGTCAAATTTTAACAAATCTCAGTATGATTTATTAAGTAAATGCTTAGTTTGTGATAAATTACATATTACTTTAAATCAATTAGAAGTTTCTCCTTATACATTAGATGCGATTGAAGATGGAACCATTAACTATATGTACAAAGATGATGTTAAAATTATGTCATGGAGTCCGTTGGCTGGAGGGAAACTGTTTGATCTTGAAGACGAAAAATCAGCAAGAATCACTGCGATTATATCTCCATTGGCACAAAAGTATAACGTTACGACAACTGCAATTATAATGTCTTGGTTAAAAAAACATCCAGCTTCAATTATGCCGGTGTTAGGCACGCAAAAGATTAATCGTATTGATGAAGCATTACAAGGTATGACAATAACGTTAACTGACCAAGAATGGTTTGATATTTATACAGCTTCCTTAGGTCATGATATTCCTTAGATTCTAATTAGAAGGAGCGTAGAACATGAGTATTCAGAATGAACAACATCATAGAGATCAGTTTAGATTTCAACGCAATTTTATTAACTTTCCTTTTTTAGGTTTTGCAATAGTAATTGCTTTATTAAACATAGTATATCCTGACATAAATGTCATGATGGCATTGTTTGGTCTGTTCTTTTTATACAATGGTGGGATATTGTTTGTGGCGTTTATAAAGCATTATAAACGTGTGATGGTCTTAGCAATTATCTTAACCTTAATGTCATTAGCACTATTTGGAATGACGATGTATTTATATGCTAAATCAAATAATTTACTATAATGTAAAATATTACATGATCTAAATAAGTAGTAGGAGGGCATGCATGGAGCAATGGATCACTCATTTTATGGAACAATTTGGTTACTGGGGAATTGCTTTTCTGATATTTTTAGAAAATATCTTTCCTCCTATACCTTCTGAAATCATCTTAACGTTTGGTGGTTTTATGACTACACACTCTAACTTGAGTTTTATTGGTGTAACACTTACATCAACTGTAGGATCTATTGTTGGAGCGATTGCCCTTTATGGCATAGGTGCTTGGATAGGAGAAAGAAATTTATATAAAATTGTAGATCGTTATGGAAAAATAATACGAGTAAAAAGAAGTGATTTAGATAAAACACTGCATTGGTTCGAGCGATACGGTTATTGGACGATATTTTTCTGTAGATTTGTACCACTTTTAAGAAGTTTAATTTCAATTCCTGCTGGTTTAACACGCATGAATATGCCTTTGTTTTTATTATTTACAACAATTGGTACATTGATTTGGAATATCGTTTTAATTTATTTAGGACAAACAGTTGGTAGCAATTGGCAAGTGATTGTGCACTATATGGATATTTACTCTAAAATGATTTATATCGTACTTATTATTTTAGTTATTTTTATTATTTGGAAGTGGTTGAAACGTCAACGAAAGCATAAGCAAAATTAAGCATAAGCTTTGCGAATTCGAACAATATTTTAGTAGCTACTAAAGAATGGTTTACTTATTAACATCTTATGGTGTGAGATAGCACTTAAATTTATTCAAATTGATTGTATGTGCACACTTTGCCAAAGTTGACTAGGATTGAGATTCATGCATAAGTCCCACTAACGCAATAAATTGAGAAATGTAATTCAAGCATACTAAGACAATTCACTTATCTATCATTATAAGGGGATGATATTATGACAAAACAAAAGGTTTCTATTATAGGTGCTGGCAATACAGGATCTACATTAGCTTTTATTATAGCTAAACATGAATTAGCAGATGTAGTATTAATTGATCAACCTAAAAATGAAGGACAGGTTAAAGGTAAAGCACTGGATATATTACAAAGTAGTCCAATTTATGGCTTTGATGTAAATGTTTCAGGCTCAGTAGACTATGCTGATACAAAAGACTCGGATATTGTTGTGATTACTGCTGGGGTGCCACGCAAGCCTGGAATGAGCAGAGATGATTTGGTTAAAATAAATGAACAAATAATGGAAGATGTTACCAAAGAAATTGTTAAATATTCTCCTGAATGTAAAATAATAGTGCTCACTAATCCGGTTGATGCAATGACCTATTCGGTCTTAAAAGCATCAGGTTTCTCTAAAGAACGCGTTCTTGGACAGTCGGGTATTTTAGATACTGCAAGATATCAAACATTTATAGCGGAAGCTTTAGGCGTTTCGATTAAAGATATTAAAGGATTAGTACTAGGCGGTCATGGAGATACCATGCTTCCGTTAGTTAATGCTACAAATGTTAATGGTGTACCATTGACTAAATTATTAGATGAAACTACTATTAACCAAATTATTGAACGTACTCGAAAAGGTGGTGCTGAAATAGTAGAATTATTAGGTACTGGTTCTGCTTATTATGCGCCAGCTTCAGCAGTGTATACGATGTTGGAAGCAATTTTAAAAGATCAACAACGTTTATTACCCTCTATTGCATATTTAGAGAATGAATATGGTTTTTCTGATATTTGCTTAGGTGTCCCTACAATATTAGGAGAAAATGGTATAGAACGTATCTTAGAACTCGAGCTATCTGCTGAAGAATTAAAACAATTACAAATTTCAGCAAGTAAAACAATCGCTAAAAAATAAATAACTTTTTTAAAAAGAAACACCCACAACATGGCTAATAAGTCTGCTGTGGGTGTTTCGTTATATAATTAAATTTGTGATTACATCCTGAAAATACAAATATACACCGCAACGTACTCAAGAAAAGTTAAAATATACATATACTTTAACCTTAACTTTGTTTTAATAGAAACATGCCAATCAGGATATTTACGTTCGTAATAGAATAATTGCAAATAAAATAAACCGATACCTAGTGGTAAACACATGAGTAGAATGCTTTTTGTGTATGAAAATCCTATGTCATGGAGTAAATGTCCAATAATTAGCTGAAATACGATGAGTACAATAAGTAAAATTAAAATATTAAAAGTCATTTTGTATGTTGTACTCCTTTCGCAAATGTATAAATTAAAATTTGAAGCAATACCAGTAATATGACAAATAGGAAAGCATCAAAATCTAAATGATTGATGACTTCTCTGTAAATTCGAAGTGGTTCATTGATAATATAAACAGAATGCAAACGCAAGAACCGTCCGATATAAATACCTAAGCCATTTAAAAACATCATTATTAATATAATAGTTCTATTGAACCAACGATGCGTTGTAAAATTTTCCATTTCTACAAACATTAAAATTAATAAATATAAGGCTAATAAGACACCGGTAACTAAAAAAGTAAAATACATCCATTCAACGATGATTAGCCCTTGATAAAAATTAAAAGTAAATTGATTTAAATGTATTAAATCAGTAACCATATATAGTGTATTGGGTACCATGCATAAAAATATAAGTACAAAAACGATAAATAATGGCCATTCATATTTATATTTCGGTTTAAATAAATTTAATAGTAAGCACAATTCAAATGGAATATATGCTAAAAATAGATTGAGTGTCATAAATTGATAAAATTGGTTAAAGAAAATAGATATAATCATTAAAATTAAAAATATTGTTCTAGCAATGTAACGTGGGGCGATACTTACACCTACTTTCCTTTTAGATTTATATATGTGATAAACACACATGATCATATAATTATTATTAGGGGTACAGTTTTAGCTAATGTTAAAAATACGACTTTGTTTGAAAATGTATTTTTAATATTCTCATTGATTAAGTTTAGTTAATGACAAGCAGTTTAATTTTTAAATAGCAAATAAAAATCCCCTCAAAAAGCTCAATATCAAGGGAACAGCAATATAAAATTACGAATGTGATTTTTCATAATACAATTTATAAACGAAAATTTCAATTATAAACATAATTCGAACCTATTGAAAACGTTTTAAAATAAAAACAAGTTATACATAAATAGCTATTTTCAAAACAAAGTAAATATAAAGCATTTGAGTTAATATACATTATTTTTAAATTTTCCGTTTTTGAGCGATGAGGTTGTTTACTTTTAAAGTTTATTAGTATGATTTGGACTTGTAATTTCTCACAAATTCAAACTCAGAGCGTCAAGACGTTTCAAAATGGTAATCGATAAATGTTAGTACAAAAATAATTGAAGTGTGCTAGTTGGCAATATTAAAAGAATATATATACAGAAAAAACGTTAATTTCTATCTAATTTCAATAGAAATTAACGTTTATGCTTTAGCAAGAGCAAATAATGTTCATGTGTTTTGACTAAGATAGTTTAAATGTATACAAATAATTCCTGGCCTATATATAAATTGTATTTTTTGAAGTTAAACACAGTAAATGTTTTTATGGACTAATGATTCATTATTGTTAAATGGACACCAACAATTTACAAGTCTAATAAATTCAAGCCTATGTCTGCATTGTGTTTACGATTTATATCTAGGTTTGTCATTGTAATGACGATTTCTGCAGTAGCAGATACAACTGCTTTTGTTAAATGACCGCTTAATGTTTCATATTGGTTAGTACCAAAAGTTGCATGTAAATGTGCAAACGGCTTTTCATCAATATGAGAAATATTACCTAACAGGCTAATTAATTCTAAAGGTTCTTTAATTTCCTTTTTTTCATAGGTTTTAGTTTCTAAATTATAGAAATTTAATTCTACGTCGTCACAAGCTCCAATACCACTAACCGTTCCAAATTTACCGTTTTGCTCACGAGCAAGATCCGTTACAGCTTCAACAATATCTTCACCTTGCTCTAGAACTAATACGATAGTATTGCCATCTACTTGATATACCATTTGAAAACCTCCATTCAAATTAATACGTTAATATCATTATACAATTAATTATTTATGAGATGTATAATAGTGTTTGAAAATGTAAGTTTTTCTATTGTTTTTCTATAGGAAAATGTTATAGAATGTTCTAATATTATGCATTCCTCTAAATTAACGATTCAAAACAAGATGATTAAAAAATGTGTATAAGAATGGAGTGAGAAACGTGAATAAACAATTTTATATTTTATATTTTAATATCTTTTTAGTCTTTTTAGGTATCGGTTTGGTTGTACCAGTGTTACCCGTATACTTAAAAGATTTAGGTTTAAAAGGTAGTGACCTAGGAATTCTTGTTGCGGTCTTTGCACTCGCACAAATGATTATTTCACCATTTGGTGGTACGCTTGCAGATAAATTAGGTAAAAAATTAATTATTTGTATTGGGCTTGCACTTTTTGCGATTTCAGAATTCTTATTTGCCGCAAGCCACACGTTTTCTCTACTAATCGTTTCTAGAATATTAGGTGGGTTTAGTGCTGGAATGGTTATGCCTGGTGTTACAGGGATGATTGCTGATATTTCTATCGGAAGAGATAAAGCGAAGAATTTTGGTTATATGTCTGCAATCATTAATTCAGGTTTCATTTTAGGGCCTGGTTTAGGTGGATTACTAGCAGAAGTTTCACATAGATTACCGTTTTATGTGGCTGGTACAAGCGGTGTGATAGCGCTTATATTATCTATCACTTTAATTAAAAATCCAAAAAACGAAACGCAAGATGGTTTTACACATTATCAACCTGAATTATTGTCTAAAATAAATTGGAAAGTGTTTCTCACTCCAGTTATTTTAACACTTGTACTCGCATTTGGTTTGTCGGCGTTCGAAACATTATTCCCTTTATATACAGCTGATAAAGCACACTATTCACCTATAGATATCTCCTTTGCAATTACTGGTGGAGGCATTTTTGGTGCGATATTCCAAGTGTTTTTCTTTGATAAGTTTATGAAATACTTTGAAGAACTTACTTTCATTACTTATGCATTACTTTATTCAGCAATTATATTACTTGCGTTGACATTTATGCATAATTACTGGTCAATTATGATTATTAGTTTTATAGTATTTATTGGATTTGATATGATTCGACCAGCAAATACGAATTATTTTTCTAATATTGCTGGAAATCGCCAAGGATTTGCTGGTGGATTAAACTCGACCTTCACAAGCATGGGGAATTTTATAGGACCATTAGTAGCTGGTACATTATACGATATTAACTTTGAATTCCCACTTTATATGGCAATATTAGTAATGTTTATTGGTATGATAGTAATATTTATTGAGAAATCAATTCGAAATCGTCTAAAAAAATCATAAAATTAATAACGCAGACAAGTTACGATGCTTAAAACGAAATGCTATATATGACATGAGAAAATAAGTCACTATTCTATAAAAGGTAATTTAGATTTCTCACAAATAAACTAATATTAAAGGAGTAAGATATGAGATGGGAGTTACCAATTTAATTTCATATCTTACTCCTTTTTAATTTGAAAAATAAAGCAATTCAAACTTTAGAAATATGTTGATTTGTCATGTTAATACTCCTAATAGGTTTAAAAGGGGATGTATTTATTCATTTATAATTTCAAATATGACACGAATATTAAATTAAGTTGCATACGTAATATTCATGTTACAGAAATTACAATTGTTTTAAATTGTAGTCTATATAAGTTTTTTGTTAAATATTTGTGATAATATGTTGTTGTGATTATTAAAGAGAGATGATTAAGGGGATAAAGTTGAAGAATTTACTATTATCAATATTGGCTTTTCTATTAACATGCTGCTTCATATTTTTATTAGTATTAGTTACTAATCAACAAGTGCTAGCCAAAGTACATGAAACGATATCGAGTTATTCCGATACTAATAATACTGTTCAATCCAAAGCAAGCGCGGAAAAAACAGACTTCGAATCAAACGTGCCGAACGATAAAAAGCATGACGCGCAAAAAGAAAAGCCATATAATGCAAAAAACCATGAGCCGATAGCAAAATTAGCAACGCATGATTTGAATGATAAAGAGGCTGGAGAAATCAATTTGCCTCAATTTTCAGAAGCGCTAAATAAAGCGAAAAAAATGGTAGACAATGATAACCATTCTGAAAATAAATATAATGACTATGGTATTGATAGTACATGTGAGGGAACTTATTACTATATTTTTACTTTCGAAAATAAGCAACATCCCAAAACATATTATAGAGTCACTGTAGATCAAAATAATGAGGCAAGAATATTTGATGATGCTTATCAAGTTCAAAAACATCAAGACCAAGACAAACCGAGAATATCGCCTCATGAATCAGAAGTAATTGCTCAAAAATATGCAAAAGATGCACTAGGAAATAATGCTACCTTGAAAAAAGTTCAAACTTCAAAGCAAGGTATGTCTTATACATTTTATGATGCGGCAGCAAATAAAGAATATAAAGTTATTGTGAATAAATTGGGTGATGTCATACGTCAACCTGCATTAAAATAGGGAAATAAAAACATTCAACTTTTAGATACTATTGAAGTTGAATGTTTTTTAGTATCATAAAAAAGTATAAAGTTAAATGTATCGATGTTATTATTATATTAAGACTAAACTGATTTATATTTTGATGAATATTAAATTATTAAAAATTGAAAAGGATGAATGTTTTGAAAAAAATAAAAAAAGCAATTATACCTGCAGCAGGATTAGGTACAAGATTTCTTCCGGCAACAAAAGCTATGCCAAAAGAAATGCTACCAATTTTAGATAAACCAACGATTCAATACATTGTTGAGGAAGCGGCTCGTGCTGGTATTGAAGACATTATAATTGTGACTGGTAAACATAAACGAGCAATTGAAGATCATTTTGATAATCAAAAAGAATTAGAAATGATTTTAGAAGAAAAAGGAAAAACTGATTTATTAGAAAAAGTGAATTACTCTACCGAACTTGCTAATATTTTTTATGTAAGACAAAAAGAACAGAAAGGCTTAGGACATGCGATTTATTCAGCGCGTCAATTTATTGGGGATGAACCTTTTGCCGTATTATTAGGTGATGATATTGTTGAATCTACACAGCCAGCCATCAAACAATTGATGAATACATATGAAGAAACTGGTAAATCCGTAATCGGTGTTCAAGAAGTGGATGAAAACGATACGCATCGTTACGGTATTATTGACCCATTAAGTAAAAGCGGACGTCAATATGAAGTGAATCAATTTGTAGAAAAACCAAAACAAGGAACTGCACCTTCAAATCTAGCAATTATGGGGCGTTATGTGTTAACACCTGATATTTTTGAATATTTAGCAAATCAAGGTAAAGGTGCTGGTGGGGAGATTCAACTGACAGACGCTATTGAAAGAATGAATAAGGAAAGCCAAGTCTATGCCTATGATTTTGAAGGTGAGCGTTATGATGTTGGTGAAAAATTAGGTTTCGTTAAAACTACAATCGAATTCGCTTTAAAAGACCAAGAAATGAAAGCGGCGTTAACGCAATTTATTAAGCAACTTAATCTGGATGAATGATTTGTGATCAAGTTACTTTATAGATAGAAAATATTTTGATATACATGAAACATTTTAATCATATGAGGTATCGAAATGAAGCAAAAGAAAACGAATGCTATGCGAATGTTAGATCGTCAAAAGATAAACTATAGTGTCAATATTTATGAAATTTCAGATGAACATATAGATGGTACTGAAGTAGCAAATAAAGTAGGCATAGAGGATAAGTATGTTTATAAAACACTTGTTTTAGAAAATAGTGATCATCATCATTTTGTGTTTATTATTCCGGTAAGTGACACATTAGATATGAAAGCGGCGGCACATGCGGTAAATGAAAAGAAACTGCAATTAATGCCTTTAGATGATCTTAAAAAAGTAACAGGCTATATAAGAGGTGGTTGTTCACCGATTGGCATGAAAAAGCAATTTGAAACCGTTGTTGATGAGCAAGCAACAAGTATAGATTCACTTTATATTAGTGGCGGAGAGCGCGGGATACAGATTGAAATGGCAGTAGATGATTTGGTTGAAGTCACCAATGCAAAAGTGATGCACGTCACTCATCATTAACAACGCAAAAATAAATAAAATCACGAAATAGGCATGATTCCATTTCGTGATTATTTAGCAGGCAATAAGTAATTAAATATTTTTTGTAATTTTATAAAATTGAGTGTATTAATGATTTGAATCTTTATTCGAATTTTGCACTCTTTTTTTTATGCGTTTTTTAAATTGACGTTCTACAATCATTAAAAACGTAAGGCTCAATGTAAAAAATGTGAGAGCCATCGTTAGAACAAACATAGATTCTATTGGGAGTAACAGTAATATAAGTAGTACGATAAAGTTACTAATATATGCATATGTATAGAGTAAAATCATGGTCATTCGTATATATTTGTCGGATGTTTGACTAATAAATTGTAACAGGTTAAACGCCATTTGAAAAAACAACAAAATATATATTATCAAAGTTTGAAAAAACACAAAATCAGTTTTGAATTTTTCACTTATGTATATATTGAGCATCATTAAAATAGCAAAGATAATTGCGGTACTAATTCTGATTCGTCTTTCCCATTTTACTATAGATGATTTTTGCATAACTTCACGGCACTCCTCGTAAGAAATATGTGGAATAAAAAGATTGTGTTATACATTGTGCATTATAACGTAATGAGATGTATTATCAAGATACTCAAAATGGTTATTAATACATAGTTATGGAGCATAATTATTTATAAAAGGGTCAATCATCAAATTTTATTAGCTTTATATGATTGTTTTTGATTGTTTTTGACAATAAATGATTGAAAAAAGAAAGCGCAACCATTATAATGAAAATGAAATGAGGTGAAGGGATGATTACAGAAAAGCGCCAGGAGCTCATATTGACTGAATTGTCAAAAAAAGATTTTTTAACCTTGCAAGAATTAATAGACCGAACTGGATGTAGTGCTTCTACAATTCGCCGAGATTTATCCAAATTACAAAAAATTGGGAAGTTGAAAAGAGTACACGGTGGGGCAATGCTTAATGAATCATCTATTTTAGAACCTAATTTGGCAGATAAACGCGGTACAAATTTAAAGGAAAAACAAGAAATTGCTCGATTAGCAGCACTAGAAATAGAAGACAATGAATGTATTTTTATAGATGCTGGTTCAACTACACTTGAGATGATTCCTTATATTGATGCACAAAATATCATTGTAGTAACAAGTGGTTTGACGCATGTCGAAGAGTTAATTAAACATGGTATACGTACATTTATTTTAGGTGGAGAAATTAAATCGACAACATATGCGACAGTAGGTGCTAGCGCACTTGAAACGTTGAAAAGCTATCGTTTTGATAAAGTATTCCTTGGTATGAACGGTATTGATTTAAAATATGGTTTAACTACACCAGACGAGCAAGAAGCAATTATTAAAAAACACGCGATATATTTAGGTTCGAAAGCGTATGTTTTAGCTGATCATGATAAATACGACAAGGTGTATTTTGCACATGTGCCTGTCGAAACACAAGTTAGCATTGTTACTTCTAAAAAAGTAAAAGAGAGTGACATATTTAAGCAATATACTGAACATTATACATTTATTGGAGGTACACGATGATTTATACGGTAACTTTTAATCCCTCTATTGATTACATCATGTTTGCTGATGATTTTGAATTAAATGGATTAAACAGAGCGACAGAAACTTTTAAATTTGCTGGAGGTAAGGGTATCAATGTTTCAAGGGTATTGAAAACATTGAATGTCCCTTCAACAGCCTTAGGATTTGCAGGTGGATTTCCAGGTCAATTTATAGATGACACTTTAAAAAAAGCAGGTATTCAAACTGATTTTATAGAGATAGATGAAGATACGCGGATTAATGTAAAACTGAAAACTGGTGATGAAACAGAAATAAATGCACCAGGTCCAAATATTTCTCAAACACAATTTGAAAATCTACTCAGACAACTTAAACAAACTTCAAAAAAAGATATAGTAGTCGTGGCAGGAAGTATACCGAAAAGCGTCCCTAAAGATGCTTATGAACAAATTGCAAAAATCATAAAACAAACAGGTGCTCGATTAGTCGTAGATGCTGAAAAAGATTTAGTGGAATCCGTATTAAAATACAACCCACTATTTATTAAACCGAACAAACATGAATTAGAAGTGATGTTTGATACATCAATCAATTCTGACGAAGATGTTATCTATTACGCACAAGAAATTATGAAACAAGGAGCATCATCTGTGATTGTGTCACTTGGTGGTGAGGGCGCAATTTATGTTGATCATAAACATAGTTTGAAAGCGTCAGTACCTCATGGTCAAGTTGTCAATACAGTTGGTTCCGGTGATAGCACTGTTGCAGGCATGATAGCTGGTCTTGAAACAGGATTGACGATTGAAAACGCGTTTAAACAAGCGGTTTCTGCGGGGACAGCGACTGCTTTTAACGATGATTTAGCCTCATACAAAGCCATTGAAGATATTAAAGAACATGTGACAATTACGACGCTAAAAGGGAGTGAATGAGATGAGAATTACAGAGTTATTAACTCAAGAGACAATAGCTATGGATCTTTCATCAACTGATAAGAATGGTGTCATAGATGAATTAGTGAATCAACTAGATAAAGCAAACAAATTAAACGATGTATCAGTTTTTAAAGAAGCTATTTATAATCGTGAAGCGCAAAGTACCACAGGTATTGGAGAAGGTATTGCGATACCACATGCTAAAGTAGCTGCGGTAGATACGCCTGCTATCGCCTTTGGTAAATCTAAAGCGGGTGTGGATTATCAAAGTTTAGATATGCAACCGGCACATCTGTTCTTTATGATTGCTGCTCCAGAAGGTGGCGCACAAACACATTTAGATGCATTAGCAAAACTATCAGGTATTTTAATGGATGATAAAGTGCGAGAAGATTTACTAAATGCAACGTCTCCACAAGAAGTGTTACAAATCATTGATAAAGCTGATGATGAAGCTACAGAAGAAGTAGAAGAAGAAACCGAAAGTTCTGTCTCTTCAGCTGACACAAATGAACCCTATATATTAGCGGTTACTGCTTGTCCAACGGGCATAGCACATACTTATATGGCTCGCGATGCTTTGAAAAAACAAGCTGAAAAAATGGGCGTTAAAATAAAAGTAGAAACAAATGGATCTGGTGGTATAAAGAATCATCTCACAAATGAAGATATCGAACGTGCAACTGGCGTTATTGTAGCGGCAGATGTGCATGTTGAAACAGCGCGTTTTAATGGTAAGAATGTTGTTGAAGTACCAGTAGCTGACGGAATTAAACGCCCAGAAGAATTAATAAATATGGCTCAAGATACTTCTCGTAAACCGTTTGTAGCGAGTGCTAATTCAAGTAAAGCACAATCAGAAAGTAATGAAAAACAAGGTGTCGGTAAGACAATTTATAAACATTTGATGAACGGTGTTTCTAATATGCTACCACTTGTTATAGCTGGTGGTATTTTAATGGCTATTGTGTTCTTGTTTGGTGCAAACTCATTTGATCCAAAAAATTCAGATTACAATGCGTTCGCAGAACAATTGTGGAATATAGGTAACAAGAGCGCCTTTATGCTAATTATACCTATACTTGCTGGTTATATTGCACGCAGTATTGCAGACAAACCAGGTTTTGCTGCTGGTTTGGTTGGTGGTTTGTTAGCTAGTACAGGTGATTCTGGCTTTATCGGCGGCATTCTTGCAGGTTTCTTAGCAGGTTATTTAACATTAGGCATCAAAAAATTAACAAATGGTATGCCACAATCTCTAGAAGGTTTAAAACCAACTTTAATTTTCCCGGTATTCTCTGTTTCTATAACAGGTTTACTGATGATTTACGTTTTAAATCCTCCAGCATCTTGGTTAAATAATTTATTGCTGAATGGATTACAAAGTTTATCAGGTACTAACATTATGTTACTAGGTCTTGTTATTGGCGCGATGATGGCGATCGATATGGGTGGTCCATTTAATAAAGCAGCTTACGTATTCGCTGTAGCTGCATTGACAGAAGGTAATGCAGCACCAATTACAGCAGCGATGATTGGCGGTATGGTGCCACCGATTGCTATTGCCACAGCAATGTTACTGTTCCGTAAAAAATTCACAAAAGAACAAAAAGGGTCTATTGTTCCAAACTACGTGATGGGGCTATCCTTCATTACTGAAGGCGCAATTCCTTTTGCCGCAGCTGACCCTATTCGTGTAATCCCGTCTATGATGGTGGGTTCAGGTGTAGCAGGTGCAATTGCATTAGGCTTAGGGTCATCCATTCAAGCACCACATGGTGGTATTATTGTTATATTAGGAACAGACTTTAGTCACGTATTACAATCATTGATAGCAATCATTATCGGAGCTATCATAGCAGCAGTTATTTATGGTATGTTAAAACCAAAATTAACTAAAGATGAGATACAAAGTTCAGAAGCGATGAATGATTAAAATTATAGAGGTTCATAATGAAAACCAGAAGAAACTCATGATTGAGTGAAACTTCTGGTTTTTTTAATTATTTGCTTTTGAATATAATATAAGCGTTGAATTTGGTAAAATAAAATATAAGTGATTTAAGAAAATTTTAACCTAAAATAATTGAAAAGAAGGTAATATAAATGGTTGAATATGTAATTGAAAATGGACGAATATATACTGAAACTGAAACCATTGATTGCGGTTATATCATCATTAAATCTGGTAAAATTGCTGGTTTAGGTGTAGGAACGTATGAAGGTGATTTACAAACGATCGATGCACAAGGGCATCATATTCTACCTGGTTTTATTGATATTCATATGCATGGTGGCTATGGGGAAGATGCGATGGATGCATCGATGACGGGCTTAAAACATTTATCAGAATCATTGCTATCTGAAGGCACAACGAGTTATTTAGCAACTACAATGACACAATCAGATGAAAATATAACAAAGGCACTTAAAAATATTGCTACATATCAAACACAACAAGATACGAAAAATACAGCTGAAATTGTGGGTATCCATTTAGAAGGTCCGTTTATTTCTGAGCATAAGGTAGGGGCACAAAATCCTGGTTATGTCCAACGACCTTCAGTAGAAAAATTAAAATACTTCCAAAATATAGCGAATAATCACATCAAAGTCGTCACATTTGCACCTGAAGTCGATGGTGCTAAAGAAACGTTGGCAACTTTTAAAGATCAAATTATATTTTCAATTGGACATACGGTTGCGACATTTGATGAGAGCAATGAAGCGGTGGAAAACGGTGCCAAACATGTTACGCATTTATATAATGCAGGTACCCCGTTTGAACATAGAGAACCAGGTCTATTTGGTGCTGCGTGGGTTAATGAAAAATTAAACACTGAAGTTATCGTCGATGGGATTCATTCACATCCAGCTGCTGTAAATATTGCATATAAGCAAAAAGGCAATGAACATTTCTATTTAATTACAGATGCTATGAGAGCAAAAGGAATGCCGGATGGAGATTATGATTTAGGAGGTCAAAATGTCATCGTGAGAGGCTCAGAAGCACGTTTAGCTTCAGGAGCATTAGCGGGAAGTATTTTAAAAATGAATACTGGTTTGCATAATCTTATTAAATTTACAGGTGATACCCTAGATAATCTATGGCGTGTTACGAGCTTAAATCAGGCCATTGCTTTGAACATTGACGATAAAAAAGGTAGCTTAAAAACAGGTAAAGATGCTGATATTGTCATTGTGAACGATGATATTGAAGTTCAGACAACAATTAAAAATGGTGAAATCCATCATTTTATAAAATAAGCATTATTTTAAAGTATATAAACATTTTCAGAACAAAAGATGTAAAATTTAGAAAGTTGACGTGAAAGTGATTTTGCGTTTAAATGGTACATTAGGTGAATATAAAATTTTAATTTGTATAAATTACTTTCGAAATAAGTATTGTGATAAAATAAAAGAAATGCGTATTTTTAGGGAGGTGTTACAATGGGAAGGATTTAGCATATAAAACAAACTTAAGCAATCAAATCATATTTTATAAGCAGTCACCTATTGTGACACAAAATTTGGAGGTGAATCCCTAGAAATAGGGAACTAATTGGAAACAGTGACCATAATAAATTTAGTAATATTCTTTTTTTTAATAGCATTAACTACAGTCTTCGTAGGCTCAGAATTTGCATTAGTAAAGGTACGTACTACTAGGATTGAACAACTTGCAACAGAAGGCAATGGTAGTGCGCGTGTTGTTAAAAAAATGATTAAAAACCTAGACTATTACTTATCAGCATGTCAATTGGGTATTACAGTGACATCTTTAGGATTAGGTTGGTTAGGTGAACCAACATTTAACAAGTTGCTACACCCATTATTTGAATTAATCCATTTACCTGAAGCACTGACGACAACTATTTCATTTATCGTAGCATTTATCATTGTGACATATCTACATGTTGTTTTGGGTGAGTTAGCACCAAAAACACTTGCTATCCAATATACTGAAAAATTAGCATTGGTTTACGCTAGACCGCTATATTATTTCGGATTTGTAATGAAACCATTAATTTGGTTAATGAATGGTTCAGCAAGAATGATTATTCGTATGTTTGGTGTGGATCCTGATGCAAATAATGATGCCATGTCAGAAGAAGAAATAAAAATTATTATAAATAATAGTTATAATGGTGGAGAAATTAATCAAACAGAATTAGCATATATGCAAAATATTTTTTCATTTGATGAAAGACATGCCAAGGATATCATGGTACCGCGTACACAAATGGTTACATTAAATGAACCGTTTAATGTAGATGAACTATTAGAAACGATTAAGGAACATCAATTCACACGTTACCCAATTACAGAAGATGGCGATAAAGACCATGTTAAAGGGTTTATTAATGTAAAAGAATTTTTAACAGAGTATGCTTCTGGTAAACCGATGAAAGCAAGTAACTATATCCATGATTTACCAATGATTTCTGAAACAACTAGGATTAGTGATGCGCTTATTAGAATGCAGCGTGAACATGTTCACATTAGCTTGATTATCGATGAATATGGTGGTACTGCAGGTATTTTAACGATGGAAGATATCTTAGAAGAAATCGTCGGTGAAATTCGTGATGAGTTTGATGATGATGAAGTCAATGATGTTGTAAGACTAAGTGATAATAAATACCAAATTAACGGTAGAGTGTTATTAGATGATTTAAATGATCAATTTGGTATTGAATTTGAAGATTCTGAAGATATAGATACAATTGGTGGCTGGTTACAGGCACATAATACTAATTTACAACCCAATGATTATGTAGATACACAATATGATCGTTGGATTATATCAGAAGTGGATAATCATCAAATTATCAATGTTATCTTAGAATTTGAATATCATGAAACACGTCCAACTCCAGAAGAAGATGAAGACGAAGAAAGCAATGATAATTAAGCTATGAGTATGATGCACTAGCAATGTTGAAATTTTTAGCATAGTAATCATCATTTGCTGACAAGATATCAACATATGTTTTGCACCACTCGCATATTACTTGTATGATAAAATATAAGTAGGTATTGCAAAAACTGGGACATCATTGAATGTTCCAGTTTTTTTATAATTATCTTTATAGAAAAGCTAAATGCATAACGTGTTTTTATGTAAAATTGAAAATATATTGATATTAAAAATGAGGAGGATAAGTGTATGTTAGAAGATACATATTATTTAAATAATGGTTATCCTATGCCAAAAGTTGGTTTAGGTGTGTATAAAATCACTGATGAGGAAATGGAAAATGCTGTATCTAGCGCTTTAGATATTGGTTACCGTGCTTTTGATACAGCTTACTTTTATAAAAATGAAATTGCATTAGGCAATGCTTTAAAAAAATCTGATGTACCACGTTCTGAATTATTTATTACATCAAAGATATGGAATGATTATCAAGGATATGATAAAACAATTGAATTTTTTACAAAATCTATAGAGAATTTAGGTACTGATTATCTAGATTTATTTTTAATACATTGGCCATGTGAGGAAGATGGACTTTTTATTGAAACGTATAAAGCGATGGAAAAATTATATAGAGATGGTCGAATCCGTGCCATTGGGGTATGTAACTTTAAACAACATCATTTAGAAAAATTGATGGCAGAGACAGAAATTACGCCTGCTGTGAACCAAGTGGAGGTACACCCTTATTTCAATCAGCATGAGCTACAAGATTTTTGTGATAAGCATGATATTGCAGTGACAGCTTGGATGCCACTCATGAGAAACCAAGGTTTACTTGAACATCCTATCATTGTTGATATTGCCGAACGTTATAGTAAAACACCTGCACAAATCGTGTTGCGTTGGCATTTAGCACATAACCGTTTAATTATACCAAAGTCTAAAACACCTAAACGTATTAAAGAAAATTATGATATTTTTGATTTTAGTTTAGAATTAACGGATATTGCTGAGATTGATAATCTAAATCGAGATGCGCGCCAAGGTAAAGATCCTGATAAAGTGCGTATAGGCGATTTAAAGTAATGATCTAAAATAGCAAAATTTAGCTTTGTTTATAAAAATTTGAAGTGAAAGATAGCTGAAAATGGAGAAGTAGTTGCAAAATCAAGGCTTATTTTTTAGTAGTTTCTTCAAAAAAAGGTGAACGTTAAATATTTTAAATAACGTAGGATAGAGCATAGTGTTCATGACACTTGTTTCTCTATCCTACTTTTTTAATTTTACGAATATATGGTTTTATTTCCTTTTCTGACAAATAGTTGATAAACTAAATGGACAATGTTACAACTTTTTACAAAAAAGATATTGAACAATATTTATATGTATATATGCTCTACATTATCATAAAAATTTAAAAACTAAATTTTAGTGTTTCTTAATGACACGAATTATTGGTATTATCTATTTCAAAATTTTTTAAAAGAGTGTAAGTTTTATAATTGATTATTAAGGAAATATAAAAATTGTGTAAACCTAAATGAAAAGAATGGCGAAATAACTGTAAATATTGGTAAAGTAAAATTGAAGTAATTGAAATGAAGGTGTTTATTATGCATATAAGAGTTATAGTGCCATGTTATAACGAAGGTGAAGTAATATTAAAAACATACCACAAGTTAACTGAAATATTAGATGAAGATAGTCTTAACCGTCACTATAACTATGATTTGCTATTTGTAGATGATGGTAGTCAAGATAAAACGATTAATTATATTCAAGAAATGGCAGCACAGGATGAACATGTAAAATATATTTCATTTAGTAGGAATTTTGGTAAGGAATCAGCAATGATTGCCGGTTTCCAACACAGTGTGGAATGTGATGCTGTTGTGATGATTGATGCTGATTTACAGCACCCGCCAGAGCTTATACCACAGATGATAGATAGTTATTTGGATGGCTATGATCAAGTCGTCGCAAAACGAGATAGAACAGGTGAAAAACGTTCAAGAAAATTTTTAACGCAATGCTATTACAAAGTGATTAATCATTTTGTCGAGGATATTAAACTAGAAGACGGTGTTGGAGATTTTAGATTGCTTAGTCAACGCGCGTTACACTCATTAACATCGTTAAATGAATATAATCGTTTTTCAAAAGGGTTATATGAATGGATTGGCTATAATACTAAAGTTTTTACTTATGAAAATGTTGAAAGAGAAGAAGGTACATCGAAATGGTCATTTGGTAAATTATTGAACTATGGTATAGATGGCTTAATCTCATTTAATAATAAACCATTACGCGCTATGATTTATTTAGGACTAATTGTATTTTTTGTGAGTCTACTTTATATTATATTTAGTTTTGGAAATATTATGATTAATGGTGTGAAAACACCAGGGTACTTTTCAACAATTGCAGCTATTTTATTACTTGGAGGTATCCAACTGATTTCAATCGGTATTGTAGGCGAATATATCGGTAGGATATATTATGAAGTAAAACAGCGACCAAAATATATTGTTCAAGTATCTAATTTAAAGCCGGTAGACAAAACGAAAGGGTTGGACTCTGAATTAGAAATGTCTGAATATCCAGAAGAAGCGGAAGAACAAAATAAAAACAGTATAAATAGAGAAGAACATTTTTATGTACCCTCTCATAAGGTTAAAACTGAAAAGAATAAAACACTTGTTAAACATAGATAATCACTGCCCTCAGGTTATGCTAAAAGCGTAGTCTGGGGGTTTCGTTTATTAAAAAATTGAGTTTAATTGTGCATGGTTGTCCGAGGAGGTGATTTGAGCCTGTGTCTTTCGGCATATCAATCTAAAGCATTATCACATTACAAAATTGTATAAGAGCCAAATTAGTTAAATACTCTTAAAAGCAAAAATAAAAATGTTATAGTCAAAGAAATTTTGATACAGAAGTAATGTTTAGTTTTATAAAGGTTGTTTTAGATTTTAGGTTATTGTTGAGCCCGTACACACAAAGTTAAAATAACAACTAAAGATGATACGAATGACATTTTAAAAAAGATAGATCATAAATCCTCATGATAATAACACTTTAAAAAACAAAAAACGTCAATTTCTAAAGTATCTCAATAGAAATTGACGCTTATTTTTGGTTGAGATTTTAGTATTCCTGAGTGCTTTCGCTATTTAGTCATCTTCTGACGATATAGAAACGATGTCATTAAGTTTCAGGAATTTCTTTTAAAACTAAAAAATTAACAAACCATTTATTTTTTACGTAATTTTCCCAATATAAATGATGCAAAGGCAACAAGAATAATTGTTCCAATTAGTGCAGGGAAGATAGCGATACCGCCTAAATGCCAACCCCAATCACCTAATATCCATGAACCTAATGCAGAACCTACGATACCAGCAATGATATTTCCTAAAATACCTCCAGGGATATCTTTACCGACGATACCACCAGCAATCCAGCCGATTAAACCGCCGACAATTAGCATAATAATAAATCCAAACATAAGCATACCTCCTTTTTAAATAGCATAATCAATTATTACATACCACAAAATATAATTTGCTAATCATTTTTTTGAAAAAAATATATTCTGCCATAATAAAAAAAGTAAGAATAATAAATGTACAATTATAAAGGCATACCAATAAGGTGTTAATAAAGGCATGATTGTAAAAGATAATACAATAATAATTTGGCCAATCACTACTGGTTTGCGAATACGATTCAAGATTTTAATTTGTTCTTTTTCATGTGTTTGGAATGTACTATAGAACAATAAAGTTGCACCTATGAGAAAAATAGCTGGAGCTAAATATGGAATGGACATATAGTAAGAATCTTTACTTGTATCGTATGAAAGGATTAAAGATGTACTCATGATAATCGTTAAAATAAAACCAATAAATTTTTGATCAGTTATGACATATGTTTTTGTTTTTTTATTGAGATACAATTGCAACAATGTCCAAATAATTAAATGGGTGCAAGTATAAAATGTTATGTAATCGTATTTACCAACAAGGACTAAATTAATGATACTATTAATGGTTATTGATAAAAGTATAGAGCTAAACTTAAGTTGTTTGAAATTCTGACGATATAAATCAATACCGAGTATGATTGCTACCGTAGCTATATTTATGATTATATTTATTAGCATGTTGCTCTCCTAACCTAGATACTTCACTGCAACATTATATCAATTAAGTTAGATTTAATCATTTAATAACAGTTGATGTTTTAAAAAATTATAAGTCATTATCTGACATATTGTAAAATTGTTATTATTTTAAATAATTATATTTACAGTGACAATCATTGCTATGTTTTATGTACAAAGTAAAAACCGGTTTATTGTATAGACAAAGAGCATTATACAACGAACCGGTTCATTGACTCAATTTAAACACCTTTTTTATTACTCCAAAGTAAAGTATGTAATTGAGGTAATACATATACATTATTCATATCGCTACTATCCATGACACGATTCACAAGGGCTTCATATAATGAAAGTAACTTTTCTGTGTGAGATTCAACATATTCTCCGTCTAGGTATGGATTACCAACTTGTAAATAAAATGGCACGTTAGGATATCTATGATGAATCATTTTGGCAAATTCAAAGTCCTCATCATTGAAAATAACTACTTTAAGATTGAGTGTTTCTGGCTTACATTTAGCAATAACATCATCTAAAATAGGTAAATTTGGTTTCATCATTGAGCTAGGTGGTTTTGGACTAATTGTTAAATCATCAATTTGTGTCATCCATGGTTGGAATTTACTGCCTTGTGTTTCTAGGGCGCTTTGTATGCCTTTGTCTTCGAATAAATCGACTAATGTTTGAATGCCTTTTATTAAAGCTGGATTGCCTCCTGAAATTGTTACGTGATTAAATGATTCACCTGCAATGTCATATAATTGCGCATAAATTTCTGTAGCATCCATCATGCGTATTTCTTCTTTTGCACTGCCATCCCATGTAAAACTAGAGTCACACCAACTGCAACGGTAATCACATCCGGCTGTACGTACAAACATGGTTTTGCGGCCGATGACACGACCTTCACCTTGTATCGTTGGACCAAAAATTTCAAGCACAGGTATTTTACTCATGGTTTGGCTCCTTTGGTCGATATATGACATAACTTGTTGGTGTTTCTCTGACGTAAACTTGCAAGCATTGTGGTTTGTTTGGCCTTTGGTTTAATGAAGACTGAACCATCTCATATATTGTTTGTGCCACAATTTCAGTTGAAGGACTTTTACCCTCAAATTGAGGTAAGTCATTTAATAATTGATGGTCAAATTGACCGTGTACGAGTTGTTTCAATTCACTAAAATTCACTAAAAACCCATTATGGTCTACGGTATCTCCACCGATTGTTAAGTTGACAAAGTAAGTATGTCCATGCGTACGCATGCATTTTCCAGCGTCTTCACTTGGAATATAATGTGCGGCTGAAAAATTAAAATCCTTATTAAGTTCAAATTGGTAATTGTGGTTAACACTAGGGTAATTTTGTTGGAACATATTAATTCGCTCCTTTTTCTTCTAGATAAGCATTAAGACCGCGTGCGCGTAGTTTACAGGCAGGACATTCGCCACATCCTTCGCCAATAATCCCGTTATAACAAGTTAACGTTCGCTTTCGAACGTATTCTAATACACCGAGTTCATCGCTTAAAGCCCACGTTTGTTTTTTATCCAGCCACATTAACGGCGTGTGAATAACGAAATCTTTATCCATAGAGAGGGAAAGTGTAACGTTCATTGACTTAATAAAGCTATCTCGACAATCAGGGTAGCCAGAAAAGTCTGTTTCACATACACCCGTGATAATATGTTTAGTATTTGTCTGATATGCTAGGGCGCCAGCAAAAGATAAGAACAGCAAGTTACGTGCAGGCACAAACGTGTTTGGCATACCACTATCTCCTTCATTTATATCCATATCATGTTGTGTCAATGCGTTAGGAGTGAGTTGAGATAATAGGGACATGTCAAGTATATGGTGCTCGACTGCTTGTTCTTGAGCGATTTGTTTTGCAACCTGAATTTCTGTATCGTGCCTTTGTCCATATTCAAAAGTTACTAAGACAACTTCATCAAAATGTTTTTTTGCCCAAAATAAACAGGTTGTACTATCTTGGCCACCGCTAAATACTACGATGGCTTTATTATTGTTTAATGGCTGTTGTGTCATTATAGTTTACACTCCTTAAAATATCGTGCTAGCTTTGCCATATAAAACTGATGACGCCATAAAAAAACGCCTATCTCTATAAAAAGATAGACGTCGTTCAAGTGTCTAGTTTTTTATAGAGGGTGTCAGCTAGAAACCTCTGTTACATTTATACCGTGACTAGAATAATACATTTAAGCTGTAAAATCAAGTTGAGATTTGGGATAATAACTATATTAGAATAATATATAACTACAAATGAGGTGATTCAATGTTACTTGTAATCGATAATAAAGACTCATTTACGTATAATATCGTGGACTATCTCAAACAATGTTATACAGGGACAATCAAAGTGGTTGATGTGGATGAGATTGATATAGACAAGCTCATCAATATGAAACCATTGGCGATTATCATATCGCCAGGACCAGGAACGCCGTCAGATTATCCGATTTTAAATGAAGTCATCACACAATTTATGAATAATGTACCAATTTTAGGGGTATGCTTGGGATTCCAACAAATTATTACTTATTTTGGGGGACGTATTGTAAAGAATCATAAGCCTATCCATGGCCATACAACTTCAATTACCCACACGGGCAAAGGTATTTTCAAAGATTTACCAAAATCATTTAATGTAATGCGTTATCATTCATTAATGGCAGACATACATACATTTCCTGTTGAGCTAAACGTCACAGCAACCAATGATAAAGGAATAATTATGGCCTGTGAGCACCGAGAATATGCTATTTATGGTGTCCAATATCATCCTGAATCGTTTTTGAGTGAATATGGTATCGAACAAATTAAATTATTTATTGAAAGTGTGGAGGCGCATCATGCAAGTAAAATTTAATTACCAATATTATATAAATGAAACACAAACCGAAACGTATCAATATCTATTTAAAGAATGTTTGAGTAAAAAAATAGCATATCAAATGCAGGATGTTGGAGAAGTCATTCGATTTGCTGAATTACATCAATGTAAAGGTAAATATGTGGCGTTATACTTACCATATGAAGCGGCAAGTTATTTTAATAATCAGTTAGCAACGATAACGCCTAAAGGTATATTTGTGTATGCTGCTGCATATGTATTTGAATCAGTACACGATGACTTAAATGAACAAGCTTTGGCATATCAGCGTAAATATAATTTTAAATTTCAATATAGACATGCGCGCATGATTGATCATATTAAACAAGTGCAAAAAGCGATTGTAGAAGGTAATACATACCAAGTTAATTATACAACCAGATTGAGTGATGACGTAAAAGGACCGATTTCTGAACTTTATCATGTACTTCAGGGCGGAAATCATGGTCATTATTCTGCTCTGATTGATACAAAAGAAGTTCAAATAGCATCATTATCCCCAGAGCTATTTTTTCAATTTGGCCCATTTAAAAATCAATCCAATATTGTATTAAGTAAGCCGATGAAAGGAACAATAGCCAGAGGAGAAACAGAATTAGAAGATAAGGCACATTTTGAAAAACTTAGAAACTCTAACAAAGATAGGGCAGAAAATGTCATGATTGTTGATTTATTACGGAATGATATAAGTAGAGTAGCCAACACTGGCACAGTTAAAGTATATCAACCGTTTCGTATTGAAAGGTATCAAACGGTGTATCAAATGACATCTATGGTTACTGGGCAGTTAGCAAACCATGTGAGTTTAGCGCAAGTATTAGAAGCTATTTTCCCTTGTGGTTCAATTACCGGCGCGCCGAAAGTAAACACAATGAAATATATTAAACAATTAGAGCAAACACCAAGAAATGGCTATTGCGGAACTATTGGTTTATTGTTACCTGATGGGAAAGCTATTTTCAATGTACCTATTCGTACGATTCAATATATTAATGGGAAAGCTGTATACGGGGTTGGTGCAGGTATTACCATTGATTCCAACCCAGAATCTGAAGTGCAAGAATTCATCGATAAGACTAAAATTTTGGAGAGATTATAATGCAGTTATTTGAAACATTACGATTAGACTCAGGCAAATTTTTAAGGTTGAGATATCATTTTGACAGGATAAAACATTCAGCAAATCAATTTCAAATGACATTCGATGATAATCAATGGCATGAAACGATTTCTGAAATTAAAAACCATTATTTTACAGGAACGTATAGAGTGAAAATTATTTTATATCCCAATGGCATTTTTAAATATGAAGTTGCTGAATTACCTCAAAAAGATAGCTTTACAGCAAAAATTGTACCATTAACCCAAATTCAAGATAAACGCATACTTACGAATAAAACGACAAATAGAGATCATTTAGCACATAATCACGAAACTGACCTCATTTTACTTTATGACGAATCAGGAAAAATATTAGAATTTGATATTGGAAATATTATGATCAAAGAAGGAGATCATTATTATACGCCAGTATTTAATGATGATTTTTTAAAAGGATGTAAGAGACAAGAATTAATAGATGAAGGTGAATTAATAGAAAAAGATTATAGTTTGGCAACATTTAAGCAAAAGTTAAGGCAAAATCAAATTCAAGTTTTTCTGATAAATAGTTTAAGAGAGGTTGCCGATGTTGCAATAAATCTATAGAATATAGAAAGTATAAGAAAAATATAAATTTTAATTCTAATAATTGTGATAAAACGTTATTGCGATAGTGTTTGATATCCATAATTGAATGTATCAAATATGCTACACATAGATATAGTTTAACTGTAAGTTATGAAGTAAGTTAAACAAAGTTATATGCGTCTTAAAAATCTAATGTCAGCAAGCGAGGCAAAATAATGATATGGATTTGGATTTTATTAATTATTACGCTAATCGGCCTTACAAAATGGTATGTAACCTATTTAATGAATCACCATAAATATTATATTACTAAGTTAGTCATCACTATTTCATGTGCTATTCAATTTATATTTATCTATGGTTTAGTTAAAGAATTAATACGCTACTTAATACAAATATTAAATGTATTTTATCGATAGACACAATAGATGAGGTGAATTTATGAAGATATATAGTCAAGGTGACCAAGCAATTGTGGTTTCTATAGAAAAGGAAGTTTCCAAAGATTTAACTGATGATTTACTCGCATTAAAAACATATCTTATTAATAAAAATTATCCTTTTATTACAGAAATTGTACCAACAGAGTCGGATATGATGATTTGTTATGATGCTAGAGATATGATTAAACATCACAACATAAAATCACCTTTTTTATATATGAAAGCACTTTTGCAATCTGTTCAATTAGAGATAAAACATGTAGAAGAAACACCCTTACCCATTCAGATACCTGTAGTATATGGTGGTGACTTTGGACCAGATTTAGCATCCTTGCTAAAATATTATAAAATGGATTTCGACAAATTTGTAAAATTACATACAAATTCGAATTTTTTCGTATCAATGATGGGCTATTCTCCAGGATTTCCGTATTTAACAGGGATGGATAAACGCTTATTTGTCAATCACACAGGTGGCAAAAAAGCATTTATTCCTGCAGGATCAGTGATTATAGAAGGTAAGAAAACTGGTATTACTACAATTGATACTTATGGTGATTGGCTAGTGATAGGCTACACACCAGTGGAATTATTTAATCCACATCAAACAGATTTTACAACTTTAAAATTAGGGGATAATGTGCAATTTCAAGCTGTGTCAGAGGATGCATTGGATTTAGGAGGATTTAAACCATGTCAATCATAATAGAAAATGAAGGATTGTTCTCAAGTTTTCAAGATTTTGGGCGTATCGGTTATGAGCACAATGGTGTAATCCCTAGTGGTGCTTTAGATCCATTATCACATGAAATTGCAAATCGATTAGTAGCCAACGATAAACATGAAGCTACTTTAGAAATGACCAATAGAATGGCAAGTATTCGTTTTACTGAACCTACTTTAATTGCATTAAGTGGTGGCAGTTTTAAAGCTAAAACTGCTAATTTAAAAGTTTTACCCAATAAACTTTATTTAATGGAAAAAGGTGATGTACTCGAGTTTACAGAAACTTCACGGACATCAAGAGTCTATTTAGCCGTTGGTGGTGGATTCGAGCTAGATGAATGGTTGGGTTCTACTTCAACTGATTTTATGTCTAAACTTGGTGGTTTTCATGGGCGCAAACTAGAAAAAGGTGACGAAATCAATATGAAACGTGATTATACAGAACGTCACCATAAACTTTTTGAAAATCTTGAACATACACATCAGACTGACTGGGGTATAGATGGCTATGCGCTTTCTTTTAATTATATGTCAGATGTATTTCATGTCATTAAAAATAAAGGAACAGAAGATTTTAATCAAAATGCTTTAAATCGTTTTACTTACGGGGAATATAAAGTGACAAGTAAAGCGAATAGGGTAGGTATGTATGTCGAAGGCCAACCTGTTAAAGCATTTTATGAAGATATGCCCGCACATCAATCTGTACAAATAGGAACAATTCAAGTTAAGAGAGATGGTACGCCAATTATTTTGTTAAATGATCATTACACGTTAGGGAGCTATCCACAAATAGGGACAATTGCCAGTTACCATTTAACTAAGTTAGGTCAAAAACATCCTGGTACTAAATTGAAATTTCAATTTATAGATGTTGAAACTGCCGAAAAGAACTTAATAAAATATACTAATTGGTTAAACCAATTGTTTCATGGTATCGAGTATAGAATGCAATTAGAAATGTTAAAATAATGTACACGATTAGAGAATGAAGTGTATGTGTGTATAGCAAAATGTTACGAGCATTAGCATTTAAAATTAATAATCAGTTAATCTATAAAACATTATTATATTAAGACGCTTTTGAGCTAAAGAATCTTAGAACAAATAAAAGTGTCTTGGACGAGTAAAAAAAGGCAATTTCTATTGAAATATTATAGAAATTGTCTTTTTCAATATTGTTTTATTTATAGTTAGCTCATTGAGTTATTACTTGAGTTTCTATAGATTTATATCTCAAGCTGCTTTTTTATGTTGGATGATTTTTATAATATGTCTGTTGCTTTCGACAAATACTTAAGTAAAATATAGTTCTAAATTAATGTATACAATACATGGTCAATGATTATTCGAAAAGCGTTCAGCTATAGCAATTATTTCGTAGATTTACTTTTGGTCTTTCGTATTTATTATCAACAGCATGAATGTCGAATATGATAAGATTTAGTAATTACTTAAGTCATTCTGTATAATTTAACCTTTATTTAAATAGGTCCAAGGCCTGATTAATTTATTAAATAGAACAAGTATAATTATAAAGGAAATTTAAATTTTAACCTTATTTTAATCGCGTATTCATAATAGGTTAATGATACCTTCATAAAACGGTTAAATCAGCTTTTTAAATTAAAAAAAGTGTGTTTTTACTTGATATTAGTCAAGAATTGCTTTATATTTATTAATTGAACTATAATCGTTTTATTACAATGATATTACAGAGTGAACGCAGTGTAAAAACGATGTAAAACATAACAAAACGCATTAACATAATTTACATTACAACAAATATAATTTTTCACAAAAGAACAAATAAAATTCATTGAAAATAAAAAATTGCTACTTTATAAAAATAAATTAGTGACATAAGAAAAAAAGATGTGTTTTAAAAGAAAATACAGGAGTTACCGTGTTTTTTAACTTAAATTTTAACTTTCGCAAATAACGATAAAGATGTTGGTAGAAATTATCACTTACGCGCTAACAACGGGTACAAAGCATTTAATCTAGCTAGGTATTAGCACAAACTTTTATTAATTTATATCGGGGGAACAGACATGAGTCTACACAAAAAGAAACTAACTCTTTTTGCGTTTTTTATTTTAACTGTTATAACAGTTACTGCTAAAACGTATTTTTCATACTATGTTGACTTTTCTTTAGGTGTTAAAGGGTTAGTTCAAAATTTAATTTTATTAATGAATCCATATAGCTTAATTGCATTAGTATTGAGTATTTTCTTATTCTTCAAAGGTAAGAAAGCATTTTGGTTTATCTTTATAGGAGGTTTTATTTTAACCTTCTTATTATACGCAAATGTTGTATATTTCAGATTCTTCTCTGATTTCTTGACTTTTAGTACATTAAATCAAGTAGGAAATGTTGAATCAATGGGTGGCGCTGTATCAGCTTCATTTAAATGGTATGACTTTGTTTACTTTATCGATACAATCATTTATTTATTTGTATTAATCTTCAAACAAAAATGGTTAGATAAGCGTGTGTTTAGCAAGAAGTTTGTTCCAGTAATCATGGCAGCGTCTGTTGCATTATTCTTCTTAAACCTAGCTTTTGCAGAATCTGATCGTCCAGAATTATTAACGCGTACATTCGATCATAAATATTTAGTGAAATACTTAGGTCCATATAACTTCACAGTTTATGATGGTGTAAAAACGATTCAAAATAATCAACAAAAAGCGTTAGCAAATGAAGATGATTTGACAAAAGTTTTAAATTATACGAAACAAAAACAAACACAACCAAACCCAGAATATTTCGGTGCAGCAAAGAAAAAAAATGTGATTAAAATACACTTAGAAAGTTTCCAAACTTTCTTGATAAACAAAAAAGTAAATGGCGAGGAAGTTACACCATTCTTAAATAAACTTTCTTCTGGTAATGAAGATTTTAGATATTATCCGAACTTCTTCCACCAGACAGGACAAGGTAAAACTTCAGACTCAGAATTCACTATGGATAACAGTTTATATGGTTTACCACAAGGTTCGGCATTCTCACTTAAAGGGGATAACACGTACCAATCATTGCCAGCTATTATGCATCAACAACAAGGATACACATCTAGCGTAATGCACGGTGATTATAAAACTTTCTGGAACCGTGACCAAGTATACAAACATTTTGGTGTAGATAAGTTTTATGATGCAACATATTTTGATATGTCAGAAGAAAACCAAGAGAACTTAGGTCTGAAAGATAAAGAATTCTTTGATGAATCAGCTGATTATTTAGCGAAGGAAAAAGAACCTTTCTATAGTCACTTAATAACGCTAACAAACCATTATCCATTTACATTATCTTCAGAAGATGCATCAATTGATAAACCAAATACTGGTGATTCAACAGTTGACGGTTATGTTCAGACAGCGAGATATTTAGACGAATCGTTAGAACAGTTTGTAAATGAATTGAAGAAAAAAGGTATCTATGATGATTCCGTTATTATGATTTATGGTGACCATTATGGTATTTCTGAAAACCATAATAAAGCGATGGAAAAATTATTAGGTGAAGACATTACACCAGCTAAGTTTACAGATTTAAACCGAACAGGCTTCTGGTTGAAAATACCTGGTAAAGAAGGTACTGTTGATAAAACTTATGCTGGACAAGCAGATGTAATGCCAACATTATTACATTTAATGGGTATTGATACTAAAAATTATCTCATGATGGGTACAGACTTATTGTCAAAAGATCATAATGACACAGTACCGTTTAGAAATGGTGACTTTGTAACGAAAGATTACAAATATGTAAATGGTAGAATATATGATAATAAAAATAATGAGCCAGTTACAGAAAAACCAAGCGATTTTGATAAACGCAAACAACAAGCTGAAAAAGACTTGCAAATGAGTGATGACGTCCTAAACGGTGATTTATTGAGATTTTATGATAACCCTGACTTTGATAAAGTGAAACCATCAAACTATAAATATGAAACAGGTCCACAAGGACAAGAGAAAAAATAATTAATACTTTAGCCCTAATCCATTATTTAAAATGGATTAGGGCTTTTATATATATGTAAGTGTATTGAATGGTATTTTATGATGCGCATGATGATTGTATTGAATTATTTAATATGAGTGAACTTTAAGCAGGGTAGGATAGCAGATTAGTACATATCCAGAGCAAACATGCACATTATAAAAAAGAATGCTAAAAAGGCTAGAACATAAATCCCCATTCTCAAAAAGAGATTGTTTGAGACATTTAGTTCTTGGACAAATGTGACGTATTTTGGCGAGACGCTTGAGTGAATAGGAGAAGCTGAAGACTACAGGCTGAAGCTGTTCCCCTAAGAAAGTGAATCACCAATATGAAGTATTGAAAAAATAGAAGCACTCAGATGAATTGAATTAAATCATCTGAGTGCTATTTTTCTTGTATTTACCCCAAAATCTTTGTTTTGAACTTGAGACGATTGTCTCAGCTTCATCATTTTTTTATTTAAAAAATGGATTCAAGTTATTTCTTTTTCTTTTACCTTTTATCCAAGTGCAACGTCTAAAATCATCATGATAGTAAAACCTAGCATTAAACTTAATGTTGCTAAATCAGTATTATTACTAGCTTGAGAGTCTGGTATAAGTTCTTCTACAACTACAAATATCATCGCTCCAGCGGCAAAGGCGAGTGCGTATGGTAACATAGGTGTAATGAACAGTACTGCAGCAGCACCTATAGTAGCAAATATGGGCTCAACAATTGCAGATGCTTGACCATAATTAAAAGCTTTCCATCTTGAAGCCCCAGCTGCTCTGATAGGCATAGAAAGCGCAGCACCTTCGGGAATATTTTGAATCCCGATACCAATTGCCAAACCAAGTGCGCCTAAGAAAGTGGCTTGTCCATTACCGGCTACTACGCCACCAAATGCTACACCAATAGAAAGCCCCTCTGGTATGTTATGGAGTGTAATAGCCAATACAAGTAATGTATTTTTATTGAGTTTTTTTGTTCCTACACCTTCTTGGTATTGGTTAGTGTCTTGGGTGTTTGGGTGAATGTGTGGGATAATTAAATCTAACGCGCGTATAAAAAAACCGCCCAATAAAAAACCTATTGCTGCTGGTAACCATGCAATAGATGAACCTGAACCATAATCAATAGATGGTTGTAATAGAGACCAGAAACTGGCAGCAATCATTATGCCTGCAGCAAAACCTTGCATTGAGTTCAGTATTTTATCATTAACTCTTTTAAATATAAAAACTGCAGCAGCCCCTAATGCAGTCAACAACCAAGTGATGATACCGGCGATGAGTGCTTGGATAAAAGGAGGTAAGTCTTGAAAAAAATCTGACATAAGCTACGCTCCCTTGTATCATTTGAGTTCAAAAAGGTGTATAATATATAGAACTGAAATTAAGTTTAACAGAATTAATTATAATTTTCGATATTAAAAAGGATGTTGGACGATGGAAGCCTACAAAATTGAACATTTACATAAATCATATGCCGATAAAATCATTTTTGATGATTTGCATCTGTCTATTTCTGAAGGAGAAAAAATAGGTCTTGTAGGTATTAATGGTACAGGCAAAAGTACTTTGTTAAAGGTAATCGCTGGTTTGGATGAAGACTTCGAGGCAGAGGTTTCACATCCTAATGCATATCGCATACGTTATTCGTCTCAAAAGCAAGAATTCGAAGAAAATTTAACGGTTTTTGAAGCGGTATTAACGTCAGAGACAAAGACACTTCAAGTGATACGTTCATATGAAGCTGCTGTAACAAAATATAGTGAGACACAGAATGAGACAGATTTTCAACAGATGATGCAAGCACAAGAAGCAATGGATACATATCAAGCTTGGGATTATAGTGCTGAAATCAAAACTATTTTATCAAAGCTAGGCATCAATGATACGACTAAAAAAGTGAGAGAACTTTCGGGTGGCCAACAAAAACGAGTTGGTCTTGCTAAAACACTTATAGAGCAACCAGATTTATTACTCTTGGATGAACCTACGAACCATTTAGATTTTGAGTCAATTAGTTGGCTAATTAATTATGTTAAACAATACCCACATACAGTGCTGTTCGTAACTCATGATCGTTATTTTTTAAATGAAGTATCATCTCGTATTATTGAATTAGATCGTGGGAAATTAACTACTTATCCCGGTAATTATGAAGATTACATCGCACAACGCGCTGAAAATGAAGTCGTAGAGCAAAAACAACAAGCGAAACAACGTGCATTATATAAACAAGAATTAGCTTGGATGCGTGCAGGAGTTAAAGCACGTTCTACTAAACAACAAGCACGAAAAAATAGATTTAAAGATTTAGAACATGATGTAAAAAATCAACAACAACAAGATAAAGCCTCTTTAAATCTTGCATATTCACGTTTAGGTAAACAAGTTTTTGAACTTGAAAACGTGTCAAAACACATCGGCGATAAGGTATTGTTTGAACACATCACAGAAATTATACAAAATGGACAACAAATTGGTATCGTTGGACCAAATGGCGCCGGTAAAACAACATTACTGAATATTTTGAATGGTGATGACCAAGCGTTCGAAGGGGCATTGAAAGTTGGTCAAACTGTTAAAATTGCTTACTTCAGACAGACAGAAGCGCGCTTAGATCGAGACATCAGAATGATCGATTACTTGCGTGAAGAAAGTGAAGTAGCTAAAGAAAAAGATGGAACTGCTGTTTCTGTTACACAGTTGTTAGAACGCTTTTTATTCCCTAGTGCAACGCATGGAAAAAAGGTGTATAAATTATCTGGTGGAGAACAAAAAAGATTGTATCTATTAAAATTATTAGTACATCAACCTAATGTTCTATTATTAGATGAACCGACGAATGACTTGGATACAGAAACTTTAACCATTTTAGAAGATTATATCGCTACTTTTGGTGGTACAGTCATCACGGTGAGTCATGATAGATATTTTTTAAATAAAGTTGCTCAAGAATATTGGTATATTCATGATGGCAAATTAGAACGTATTATAGGAAGTTTTGATGACTATGAAGCATATAAAAAAGAGATAGATAAACGCCAAATGCAAGAAAAGCAACAATCAAAAGTGAAACCAACATATGCAAAGAAAAAGAAAAAGGGTCTATCATATAAAGAAAAACAAGAATATGAAACAATTATTGCGCGTATTGAAACAACCGAACATAGATTAGAAGAGATCGAACAAGAAATGGTTGAAGCAAGTTCTGATTACGCTAAAGTCAAAGAATTAAATGAAGAACAACAAAATCTTAATACGTTGTATGAAGATGATATAACAAGATGGAGCGAGCTTGAAGAATTAAAAGAACAATGAGGGATTATATAACATGGAAGCAACATTATCACATTATTTTGGCTATGACACATTCCGTCCAGGTCAAAAAGAAATAATAACTAAAGTAATGGATCATCGTAATGTGCTTGGCGTTTTACCAACTGGTGGGGGAAAATCAATTTGTTATCAAGTGCCGGGATTAATGCTAGGTGGTACCACAATCGTAATCAGCCCGTTAATTTCACTTATGAAAGATCAAGTTGATCAATTGAAGGCCATGGGGATTCGCGCAGCATATTTAAATAGTAGTTTGACACAAAAGCAACAAAAAGATATTCAAACACAACTGAAAAGTGGGGAAATCCAATTTTTATATGTTGCACCAGAACGTTTTGATAATGCCAATTTTATGCGCTTATTACAGCAGTTAGATATACACTTAGTTGCGTTTGATGAAGCCCATTGTATTTCAAAATGGGGACATGATTTTAGACCAAGTTATCAGGAAGTCATCCATAAAGTTTTTGCACTACCACAAGATTTTTCAATTGTAGCATTAACAGCAACAGCAACAATCGAAGTACAAAAAGATATTATGGATCGCTTAAACATCGATAAACACGATGAAATCAAAACAAGTACGAAACGACGAAATTTAATATTTCAAGTTAATCCAACGTATCAGCGTCAAAAGTTCGTATTAGAATATGTTAAAGATCATCAAAAAGAAGCAGGCATTATATATTGTTCGACACGTAAACAAGTAGAAGAACTACATGAAGCATTAGAAAACAATAAAATTAGCAGCACAATATATCATGCTGGTTTATCCAATAAAGAGCGGGAAGCAGCTCAAAATGATTTTGTATATGATCGTGTGCGTGTCGTAGTTGCAACGAATGCATTCGGTATGGGGATTGATAAATCTAATGTGCGCTTTGTGATTCACTATAACATGCCTGGTGATTTAGAATCGTATTATCAAGAAGCGGGTCGTGCAGGTCGTGATGGACTGAAAAGTGATTGCATCCTTTTATTCAGTGATAGAGACATTGGTTTACACCAATATTTTATTTCATCTTCAAAAGCAGACGATGATTACAAAGAAAAAATGGGTGAAAAATTGAATAAAATGCTACTATATACGAAAACTAAAAAGTGTCTAGAAGCAACACTCGTACATTATTTTGAACCCAATGAAAAACTAGAAGAGTGTGAGCAATGTAGTAATTGTGTTAGAGAAAATAAAACATATGACATGACGAACGAAGCGAAAATGATCGTAAGTTGTATTGCACGTATGAAACAGCAAGAAAGTTATAGTGTTATTATTCAAGTTTTAAGGGGTGAAGACTCTGATTATATTCGCTATTGTGATTATAATCAATTGTCCACACATGGCATTATGAAAAACTATACGACATCTGAACTCAGTCATCTTATGGATGAATTGCGATTTAAAGGATTTTTAAATGAGCATGATGAAATATTGATTTGCGATGTATCTGTAAAGGAATTGCTAAATAATCAAATTTCAATTTATACAACACCATTTAAACGTAAATCAAAAGAAAAAGTTAACATCAATACCGTAGAAGGCGTAGACCGTGCCTTATTTGATGAATTAGTTGCCGTGCGTAAACAATTAAGTGAAAAATTAACTATTCCACCAGTAAGTATTTTTTCAGATTTTACTTTGGAAGAATTTGCCAAGAGAAAACCAGAATCAAAGCAAGATATGATCTTAATTGATGGTGTTGGAAGTTATAAATTAAAACACTACTGTCCAATATTTTTAGAAACAATACAATCTTATAAAGCTCAAATTTAGTTGAGCAAATAATTGTTTTTAGAATATATAATCTCATATACTTAATTTTAACGGTATTAGTATTTTACATTGAAATAATTGCGATAAATACGAAGTTAATTTGACAACTATTAATATACTATACAAGTACAAATGTAATAGTGATATTGATCGGTTTCAATTAACTTCGTTTTTGTTTTATCTAACTATGTTCAAAAGGGTTAAATGATACATTAATCGGTTATGTGTTAACTATGTGAATTTTTTTAAGTGATAGTAAAGGCAATGAAAAGAGTGAGGGTGAAAAATTGATAGAATTTAAAAATGTAATCAAACGTTATGGGGATAAAAAGGCTGTAGATGATCTTAGCTTTAATATAAAAGAAGGTGAGTTTTTTGTTTTAATCGGACCTTCAGGTTGTGGTAAAACAACGACATTAAAAATGATTAATCGTTTAATTTCATTAACAGAGGGATTTATTTATTTTAAAGGTAAACCAATTAGTGACTATCCAGTATATGAAATGCGTTGGGATATTGGTTATGTCTTGCAACAAATTGCATTATTTCCACATTTAACAATAAAAGAAAATATTGCACAAGTACCACAAATGAAAAAATGGAAAGACGTGGATATTGATGAACGTATAGATGAGTTGTTAAATATGGTTGGCTTAGAGCCAGAACTTTTTAAAGATAGAAAACCAGATGAACTATCAGGTGGGCAACAACAACGTGTTGGTGTGGTGCGTGCATTAGCCGCAGACCCACCAGTTATATTGATGGACGAACCTTTCAGTGCATTAGATCCAATCAGTCGAGAAAAACTACAAGATGATTTAATAGCATTACAGCAAAAAATAAAGAAAACAATCGTTTTTGTAACACATGATATACAAGAAGCGATGAAACTTGCTGACAGAATTTGTCTATTAAACAAAGGACATGTAGAGCAAATAGATACACCTGAAAATATGGTTAATCATCCTAAAAGTGATTTTGTAAAACAATTTGTTGGGGATAAATCACTTAAAATAGAAAAAGATATTAAACTATCAGAACTTATTGGAGAATTAACGATTGATGAACAAGCAGCTACCAAAGGCTATCCTATTGTTAACAGCGACGTCTCTATTAAAAACATTTATAGTGATTTAGCTAATCATGATGCTATAATTATTAATGATGAATCGACTGCTACTCAACATGTGCTTAAACGCGAAGATATGTTTAAATATCTATCCGAGCATACAGGGGGTGGTCAAAGATGAATGAATTAATAAATACACTTTCAGATCGAAAGGGACAATTGTTAACTACGATATTTGAGCATATCCAAATATCATTTATTGCATTGCTCATTGCTGCAATAATTGGAGTACCATTAGGTATTTTGCTCACGAAGACACGTAAGATTTCTGAAATTGTGATGAATATTGCGGCAGTACTACAGACAATACCATCATTAGCATTGCTTGGTTTGATGATACCACTGTTTGGTATTGGTAAGGTACCAGCAGTGATTGCGTTAGTAGTGTATGCATTATTACCGATATTAAGAAATACATACACTGGTATCAATGAAGTGGATAGCTCATTAATTGAGGCAGCTAAGGGTATCGGTATGAAGCCAGGAAGAAGATTAACGAAAGTGGAATTACCCATAGCTATGCCAGTAATTATGGCAGGTATTAGAACAGCTATGGTATTGATTATAGGGACTGCTACATTAGCAGCTTTAATTGGTGCTGGTGGTCTTGGTGATTTGATTCTTTTAGGTATAGATAGAAATGACACATCATTGATCATTATTGGAGCGATTCCCGCAGCTTTATTAGCAATTCTTTTTGATTTAGTTTTACGGTATATGCAAAAGCTGTCCTATAAAAAGTTACTTATTTCTCTAGGTGCAATTATTATAATTCTGCTATTAGTGATTATTGGACCAATGTTTGCTCAAAAAGGAGATAAAATTACATTAGCAGGTAAACTTGGGTCAGAACCATCTGTAATTACAAATATGTATAAAATTTTAATTGAAGAAGAAACAGATGATACAGTAGATGTTAAAGACGGCATGGGGAAAACTTCATTCCTATTTAATGCTTTGAAATCTGACGATATAGATGGCTACCTTGAGTTTACAGGTACTGTACTTGGAGAGTTAACAAAGGAAGATTTGAAATCTAAACAAGAAAATAAGGTATATCAACAAGCAAAATCAAGTTTAGAAGATAAATACGATATGACTATGTTAAAACCAATGGAATATAACAATACTTATTCATTGGCAGTTAAAAAAGATTTTGCGAAAAAACATAACCTTAAAACGATAGGTGACTTAAACAAAGTAAGTGACCAAATTAAGCCAGGTTTCACATTAGAGTTTAATGATCGTGGTGATGGTTATCCAGCTGTTAAAAAAGCATATGATTTAGATTTTGGAGAAGTTAAGACGATGGAGCCGAAATTAAGATATCAAGCAGTTGAAAGCGGAGATATTAACTTAATTGACGCATATTCAACAGATGCCGAATTAAAACAATACGATATGGTTGTTTTAGAAGATGATAAAAAGGTATTCCCACCATATCAAGGTGCACCTATGTTTAAAACATCATATTTAAAGGAACATCCTGAAATCAAAGCACCACTTAACAAATTAGCAGGTAAGATATCTGATGAAGATATGCAACAAATGAATTATGAAGTTACAGTGAAAAAACAAGATCCTTATGAGGTAGCTAAAAACTATTTAGAAAAACATAATTTAATTGATTAATTCATAAGACAATACGAGTTTAACAATGTGTTTTACTATGTTAAAGCACACATTAAGTTGAACTCGTATTTATATTTGATTAAATTCTCACTTCAAAAAAAGTTACATTGATTTTCAATGGAAATAAGGTATATAATGGTTACTAAGTTTTGAAATTTCTGTAAATTTAAGGAGGCCCGAATCAACAATGAAAAAACAAATAGAACAATTATCAGCATATCAACCAGGTTTATCACCAAGAGCACTAAAAGAACAATACGGGATTGAGGGTGAACTTTATAAATTAGCTTCTAATGAAAATTTATATGGACCGTCACCTAAAGTGAAAGACGCAATCACGCAGCATTTAGATGAATTGCAATTTTATCCTGAAACGGGTTCTCCGTTAATTAAAGAAGCAATAAGTGAGCATTTGAATGTTGATCCAGCACGTATTTTGTTCGGTGCAGGATTAGATGAAGTGATATTAATGATTTCACGTGCTGTTTTAACTAAAGGAGATAAAATTGTTACAAGTGAAATGACTTTTGGTCAATATTATCATAATGCCATAGTAGAAGCAGCAGATGTTGTTCAGGTACCACTAAAAGATGGTGGGTTTGATTTAGAAGGCATACTTTCTGAAGTTGATGATAACACTAAACTTGTATGGCTATGTAACCCTAATAATCCTACTGGCACATATTTTACACATGATGAATTGCAACGTTTCTTGTCACGTGTGCCTCAAGAAATACCAGTAATTATAGATGAAGCTTATGTTGAATTCGTGACAGCTGAAGACTTTCCAAATTCATTAGCACTACAAGAGCAATTTTCCAATGCTTTTTTACTTAGAACGTTCTCTAAAGCATATGGATTAGCAGGTATGCGTATTGGATATGTGGTCGCTGCTCAAGAAGCAATTGAAAAGTGGAATATTATACGACCACCATTTAATGTAGGACGGTTATCAGAACACGCTGCACTTGCTGCATTAGAAGATCAAGCGTATTTAGATTCTATTCGTGAAAAAAATGCTCGAGAAAGAGCAAAATTCTTTGATTCAGTTAGTAGTCATAAATTAAATCCAAGCCAAACGAACTTCATTTTTGTGAATACGTCACGACCTCACGAATTGTATGAAGCATTGTTAAAACAGGGGTGCATTACAAGAGAATTTCCGAATGGTGTCAGAATTACGATTGGCTTCCCTGAGCAAAATGATAAAATGATCGAAGTATTAAATAACTTTGATTTATAACAAACATCATTTATAACGTTCAATAAATTAAAATGTATAAAGCTTGAACTATATAACGAAAATATTTAATTTATATAGTATATTATGATAGGCTTATGTACAATTTTGGTTTCATTGAACGTTTTTTGCTATACTAATAATGATAAACAGGGTCATGTTGTCAGATGATTAATGTAATCATGCGTGATCATTGTTAGTGAATGAGAACTTAAAAGGGAGTAGAGTATGAGATGACTAGAAAATCAATTGCTATTGATATGGACGAAGTACTTGCTGATACAGTAGGTGCACTGATTGAAGATGTGAACAAACGTACAGATTTAGGTATAACCTATGATATGCTGGACGGTAAAAAATTACGTCACGCAATGCCCGAACATGATGGCTTATTGCATGAAATTTTACGCGAACCAGGTTTTTTCAAAAAATTGAAAGTGATGGCACATGCTCAAGAAGTTGTGAAAAAATTAACTGAATACTATGATGTTTATATTGCTACTGCTGCAATGGATGTTCCTACATCATTTCATGATAAATATGAATGGTTAAGAGAGTATTTTCCATTTTTAGATCCACAGCACTTTGTTTTTTGTGGGCGTAAAGATATCGTAAATGCAGACTATCTCATAGATGACAACCCTCGTCAGTTAGCTATATTTACAGGTAAGCCAATTATGTATACTGCGTCTCATAATGTAAACGATGATCGTTTTACACGTGTAGATGACTGGTTTGATGTTGAAAAATATTTCTTAGGTGACCGTGATTACGATATATAAATTTAATGACATGCACGTATCTTTGTGTGTTTAAATATGTAATTTTAATGATGCTATACTTAAAATGTGCAGAATCTTGAAAATTCATGAGTGAGCGGGCGATAAGTTCAAGTGTACTATCTATACTTTAAGAGAGTAAACATTTCTAAACGCTATATCAAAAGGACTAATCCATTGTGTACGTGAACTGCACCCTGTCAAGTA
>NZ_JAESLH010000001.1:0-4382 GCF_017892545.1 Staphylococcus sp. GDY8P67P | reverse complement strand
TCGCGTCTGTTCTAATTTTTCTTTTGCCTGTATAATTCTGTTCGATTTTTTCATCAATCAAGTTATTAAAATTCTGTTTATTAGCATTTACCAAATCATAATTTAAGTAAGTTTTACTATGGTCTATATCTTCATTTTCATAATTATTATTTTCTCTTTGAACATGTTTTTGTATGCCCGTTGTATTTGTTCCAGATTTAACTTTTGAAACTCTAACAATGGAATAAGACATATAAAAATCACTCCTAAGCACAAAGGTTTCATGTGTATTTAATGGTTTAAGTCTAACACACTAGACTTATTTTACAATAAGTCGTTAATACGTGTGCTCTGCGAGGCTTAAACCTGTTTTTGCTAACGTAAAAAATGAGTGGCAAAATGCTAGCCACTCATAGTTCTAAACCAAAATATAATATAACTATTCAAACTGCTTTTCAGAACGTTTAAATACAATAATCGTCAAAAGACAACATAAAATAATAAGGATAGCCATGGCTACAAGAATATTACTATACACTCCAGAAGAATAATTTATAAATTCCAGAACTAGTTTACGATTAATCAATTGTAGTGACAATAAACCTCCTACAATTGCTATACCTGTTCCCTCTGATAAAAAACTTGTGAAATTTAACAAACTCATTCCAGAAGCAACTTCTTCTTCAGAAAGACTACTTGATACTATTTTTGATATAACTGTTTTAGTAAAAGATAATCCACCCATAACAAATATAAACATAAAAGTAGTCAACCACATACTAAACTCAACAAAAAATGCAATAGTTAAAAAACTTATAGAGATAGACAATGATCCTAAAATAAAAACAAATAATGATCCTTTTCTATCCACTAAAAAACCACCAAAATAACCAAAAACAATAACACTCATGGTTCCAGGAAAAATAACACTATTACCTATTGTCGCTACATTTACATGATAAATAGTTTTCATCATATAAGGCACCATTGATATAAAACCAGCTACTATAGAAAATATTAGCCCACCAGAAAACAAACCAAGCATAAACGGAATGTTTTTCCCTAGTTTAGGATTAATAAAAGGGTTAGAAACTCTTGAAATATGTTTAATAAAAATCACAAAAAAGATTGTGAAGAGTATTAAAAAAGTCCAATTATAATTTGTCGTAAATAACATAAAACATATAATACTTATAGACATTAAAACAATACCTACGATATCTAATGTATTTTTTGTTGATTTACCAGGTACCATTACTTTAATAAGAAAAGGTATAGTTACTATTGTAATCATAGGAAGTATAAGTAGGTAAGACCAATGAATATAATGTGCTATTATTCCCCCTATTGAAGGACCTAACCCTTCACCTAAAGCTACAATTGATCCTATAAAACCAAAGGCTTTGCCTTGTTTTTTTCTTGTAATATTTCTAGCTACAACCACCATAATCAATGAAGGGAATGCAGCAGATCCTACTCCTTGTACTAACCTACCAAAAATCAAAATAAAAAAGTGATTGTGACCAATAAAAGCAATCAATGAACCAAGACAGCTCAAACTAATACCAATAATTAACAATTTTTTTATATTTATATAATCAGATAATTTTCCATATACTGCTGTTCCTATCGAAAAAGTTAACATATATGCAGTGTTTACCCAGTTTGTAATTCCAGGAGTAGTATTAAAATGATTTGCAATATCAGGTAAAGAAACATTTAAAACCATTTCATTTAATACACTAAAAAATGAAAGAATACAAAGCCAAAATAAAACGCTATAAAACAAACCTTTAAATCTTTTATATAAACTAAACAATTTTACCTCTTTACTTGAGGTGACTAAAGTTTATAGGGGTAAATTATTCTTTCACCTCATATAAATTCCCCAAATTTTTAAATAGACACTTCATAAAAAAATCCTCCTAAATTAGAATAGTTTAAATATATCATTTTTGTTCAGTAATATTAATATGTACACTATTTCCAAAATTTAAATTCATGTTGCCAAAAATCGATTTGTTTTTGCAATTGTTTTTCGTTCGCTTTTAAAGTCGATTTCATTAAGTCCGTTAAATCGACTGGCGAAATTTCTTTTATCAAATTCTTATATTTTGTTCTAGAATTTCTGTGAAGCTTTCCCCATTCTTCTTCATCACACAATAACATAAAAACTATTGCTCTATCCGCAGTGCGTTGGATAGTTTTCCAATCTGGTTGCAAGATATGTAAATCACTAAAGCAATCATTCCAGTAATCCACCATATCTCTTTTAAGTTCGATTTCTACACGCCATAAATGTTCAGACATAACTTCAGCATCTGCATTATCTTTACGTTCTTGCTTTTTATTATAAATTCTAATAAATCTATTACTATCTCTCACGCCAAAATATTTTGTTTCTGGCTTACCATTACGACCATAAAAAATAGTTTTCTTAACTGCTTTATCAGACATTGCATAGTAGTCACTCAAATCATCTTCAAAATCAAAGGCTAAATCTAATCTTGTAAAACCGTCATCTTCCATGTAGCTTATTATATTTTGTTTTAACCAAATCATTTCATCGCGTGTAAGTTTGTTTGGATTAAATTCAATACGCATATTACGTCTATCCCAACTATCTGCTTTCACTTTGTCATATTCAATATAAACTTTTTCTTGAAGTGCTTTAGCTTTAAACTTTGTTTGAAGAATATCCCAAAGTCTTATTTGGGGCTCTACACTCATAAATTTAGAAAGGGCTTGAGCGTTGTCTCGGTTGAGATTTCCAACGATCGTCATTGCATCAAAACTTAATTTTGGATCAGATATGCACACAGTATGTGCGTCCAACCGGCTATTAGAGTAGCCGGTTTTAGAAAAATTGTCTAAATCGTGATTTTCTAAGTGATTTGAATGATTTGTATGATTATTTTTACTCATAAAAAATCGACTCCTTAATTTAAGAAGTCGCTCACCCGAATATATATCTTGAAGAATAAACTTATATCGTTTAATATCTAGATATACAAAATATAAAAAAACAACTTAGTGTTTTTTCTTTGGGTAAGTCGCATTCACAAACTTTGGACGGGGCGTGAGCGACTTCTTTTTATTTGTTTATTAATATAACACTATCAAAAGACTTGGTCTAATCAGATCAGGTCTTTTTCTGTTTTAAAACCTTAGCAACTAAATATACTGCATTTACTCCAGTGATTATTGCTAATATAACTGATACAGTTAAACTTTCTACTCGCATAGTTAATATTAAAAGCATGCAAAGAATAACGTTTAAAACTGTTGATATAACCAATCCCTTATCTAAATTTTTACTCATCTTCTTCAACTCCTTTTATTGCTTTATTCCAATTTCCTTATTGGTCGGAACCTACAGGGCTTTATGTGTTGTTGAGTTGGTACTTTCTTGGGATTAATCCCAATTCAAGTCCAACCAACTCGCTAACAAGTTAGCTAACACATAGCCCATTCCAACCAATAAGTTTTCTCGGCATAAATGCATGTTCTATAAGTGCATACCTCTATCTCGTTTTTGATTCTTTTGTTGTTCTTGTTGCTGTTCCTGTTCTGAATATAATTCTGGATTCATTTTTTTATCTAAGTTTCCTGCTAAACCATTTAGTTTTGGTTCATCTTCTGTTAACTTATTAACTCTTTCCGCAAAGGTATTTCTTCCTAAAACTCGTTCTAACTCTTTTAGTAAGATTTTTAAAAGCTTTAACGCTATTTCTATATTCTCTTTAAGTGGCTTTGCATTTTCGTAAAGTTGGTTAAAATTATCGTCTGCGTTTTCAATACGCTCAACTGCTTTATTTAATAAATCATCTTTCTCTCGTATTTCCTTATCTTTATCATCTAAGGCTCTACCAGACTTTATATACTCGTAATCTTCCGAAATATCTTGAGCAGCTTTTATCTGTTTCTGAAATTCATTGAAATCTTTTTGGCTTATTACAACATTTCCAGTTTCTTGTATTTCTTTGCTAAATAAACCACCTACTTTTTCAGTTTCTTGCTCATACGGAACATTTATAGGCTTTTTAAGCGTATTTAACGATTTTTGGTACTCTTGCATTAATTTATCGTTCTTTTGCTTTATATGGTCTGTTTTTTGGCTCTCACGTTCATATTCTTGCTTATGATATTCTGTTTTTTGTTTATACTGACTTATTTGCTCATGTTTAGCATTTGTTACTTGTCTTGATTGCCCACGTTCTAAATCATATCCTCGTTGTTTAACATGCTCATTAAATCTATCTTGAAACTCTGTTAAAGCTTTTTTATTACCTACAACTTCTTTAGCACTTAAACGACCATCATCAGTTATTGGAACAACGCCATAATGCATATGTGGTGTTTTTTCGTCCATGTGAACTGTTGCATATAATAAATTATCTTTA